>CAZUJI010000117.1:0-5241 GCA_964620235.1 uncultured Eubacteriales bacterium | reverse complement strand
ACACCATAATATTATCACGGGTACCGATAACCTCCGAAATGGTACAGGTGCCGTTTTTGATAAGATCCTTTGCGTTACCAAGGTATACGTCGGTACCGTGGGACAAGCCGGATATCTGCAATAAGTCTGAGAAGTTTTTAGGTTTACAGTCTACAAGCATCCCGCGCACAAAGCTGGTGCCAAACTCGGGTATGCAATAGGTACCCGTGGGCGAGTCAATATCCTCAGGGGTAACCCCCAAGGCCTCGGTAGAGGTGAACAAGCTATAAACCTTCGGGTCACTCATAGAAACGTTACTTACGGGGATACCGGAATATTCCTCTAAATACTTGTAGGTAGTAGGAATCACGTGACCCAGCTCGTCAAGCTTTAAAATGGTATCGTGAATAGAATGGAAATCAAAGTGGGTTGTAATTACGTCGGATTTCACATCGTCCGCCGGGTGCTGTACAGGGCAAAAATCGTAAATGGTTTTATCGCGCGGCACAACGATCATACCCGCAGGGTGCTGCCCGGTAGTTTGTTTAATCTGCGCCTTTTCCACCAATTTGGCCAAACGGTTAAGCTCGGCGTTGCTTAAAACAATGCCCTTTTTCTCGGCATAGGCCTTTGAAAAACCGAAGGCGGTTTTTTCGGCCACGGTAGAAATCGTACCCGCTTTAAATACGTTCTCACTGCCAAACAAACTCTCGGTGTATTTTTGCACCTGGGTTTGGAATTCGTCCGAGAAGTTAAGGTCAATATCAGGCACCTTATCACCCTTAAAGCCCAAGAAGGTTTCAAAGGGTATATCGTGCCCGTCACGCAGCATCATTTCGCCACAGTCGGGGCAGGCCTTTTCAGGCAGGTCAAAGCCCGAGCCAACCTCACCCTTAGTGAAAAACTCACTGTGGCAGCATTTGGGGCAAACGTAGTGGGGTGCTAAAGGGTTAACCTCAGAAATACCCGCCATAGTGGCGACAAACGAGGAGCCTACCGAGCCACGGGAACCAACCAAGTAGCCATTCTCTTCGCTGTAGGCCACCAGCTTTTGGGCAGAAATATACATAATCGAGAAACCGTTGTTGATAATGGAATTCAATTCCTTCTCTAACCGTTTAGCAACGATATCAGGCACATTCTCGCCGTATTTTTTATGAGCATTGTCCCAACAAATCTGCCGCAGCAAATCGTCAGAGCCCTCAATTACCGGCGGGTAATTCCCCTCAGGTACCGGGATAACGTCCCCATCTACCATATCGGCAATTTTATTGGGGTTATCAATTACAAACTCCTTTGCGCGGTCGCCAAAATAATCAAAATCGGCTAACATCTCTTTGGTGGATTTTAAATACAAGGGTGCTTGATTATCAAAATCGTCAAACCCCTGCCCTGCCATTAAGATTTTACGGATAATTTCATCGCTTTTCTTTAAAAAGTGCACGTCACCCGTGGCCACAACCGGCTTACCCAGTTCATCGGCCAAGGCAACCACCGTACGGTTAAAATCTTTGATTTTTTCATAATCGGTAACGTGGCGGAATTTGTTTGGGATAACCTCCCCTGTCTTTTTATCGGTTTTGTCCGGCTCGTGAGAAGCGCGAATCATAAATTCGTTGTTCCCCAAGGGCTGAATTTCTAAATAATCGTAATAAGAGGCGATTCTTAATAATTCATCTTTTGGTGCACCGTCCACAATGGCTCTATATAGCTCGCCCTGTTCGCAAGCGCTGCCAATAACCAAGCCCTCGCGCAGTTCGTCTAACCTACTGCGTAGCGTAAGCGGGCGCCCGTTAAAATCGTTTAAATGGGCACCTGACACCAATTTGTACAGATTTTTTAAACCGACTAAATTTTTAACCAAAATAATTTGGTGATTTCTCAATTTAGCCAGCTGTTTACCGTTTAAATTTGAAATATCGTGAGTGATATCGTCAATAAAATACGATTCTACGCCGTAAATAACCTTAAAATCGCCACCGCTCTTGCGAATATCTTTTACCGCACCGGCTGCCGCAGGATACGCCTGCACAACACCGTGGTCGGTAATGGCGATGGCCTTGTGCCCCCATTTAAAGGCTTGCTTAATAATATCCCCGGCGGATGAAACCGCATCCTTTGCCGACATATTGGTATGACAATGCAATTCCACACGCTTAGTGCCGTCGTAATCATCGGTCTCGGTATAGGGCTGCAGCAAAGCCATAGCCTGGGGCTTTACAATAAATTCGTGCTTATAATCGTCGTACTCATATTTACCGTTAACTAAAATATAATTACCGTCTTTAACAGCCGATATTTCGCCCATTCGCTTAGGGTCCATAAACATAGTGGCGTTTAAAGAGTTGGTATGGTCGCTAAACGAGAATTTAACAATATTACTCTCGCCCCGTTTGGTGTTAATGGTTCGAACCTCTACACCAAACACCTCGCCCCAACAGCAAATATCCCGATCCTCTTCGGTAACGTCAATCATTGCCTTGGTATGGTTCTCAATACGACGACCGTAAAACAGTTTGGGGTCGTCTAAATACACGATACCGTTGGCGGGTCGTTCGGTGCGTTTGTCAAACTTAATTTCCTTCTTTTGTGGTGCTTCCGAAGCTTTATTCTCTGCTTTAGGTGCGGGTTGCGCGGCAGAAATTTCGGGCGCAGGTAGGTCCATTTCAACGTCATCTAACTGCCCGTCAAACATAACCTCTACCACTGTACCGAACTGTTTATGTACCGCAACCTTAAACTGCTCTGCAAAGCCGTAGGTACAAATGGCGTTATATCCACCGTGCTTTAAGGTAATTGTAACAGTGTTATTCTGCAGATGATACTCTGCCCCCGTAAAATAGCCGTTAAAGGCCACGTTATGCAGGCGAAGCTCATCGGTAATATCGGCGCAGGCCTGCGCACTAAAAGCCGCTGCATCAAAAACATACCGTATTGTACAATGCTCTAATTTTAAAACGCTTTGCATAACCTGCTGTAGCTGCATTTGACGCTGCCTTGCTACGTAGCTTACCGAAAACAGCTCGGCAGACAATGTACGTTGCTCTATATTTAAGCTGCAATTTTTTAAAACGCAGCTTTGCGCTACGGCAAATAATTCCTCTCCCAGATATTCACCAAATATATCTGTAAATTTCGGCTCAGCCATTTCTTACACTCCGTTACATTTTTTCAATTTCTTTAAGTAATTCTGTTAGTAACTCATCTTCAGGGAGCTTTTTAACAATCTCCCCTTTTTTAAATAAAATACCACAACCGTCACCGCCGGCAATGCCAATATCGGCCTCTTTTGCCTCGCCGGGGCCGTTTACAACGCAGCCCATAATAGCAACCGTCAGTTCTTTATCGCAATTCTCCATGGCTTTTTCGGCAGCATTGGCAATACCGATTAAATCTATTTTTGTTCTGCCGCAGGTGGGGCAAGAAACCAAATGCACTCCCTTGCGCAAGCCGCAAGCCCGCAATAAATCTTTGGCAGCGGCAATTTCAGCCACAGGGTCATCAGTAAGCGAAACGCGAATGGTGTTACCAATACCCGCCAATAAAAGACCGCCGATACCGGCCGCCGAACGGATAATACCCATACGCTGTGTGCCCGCCTCGGTAACGCCCAAATGCAATGGATAAGGACATTGTTCGGCAATAAGCAGATTGGTTTTATACATCGTTTCGGGGTCAGAGGATTTAATAGAAAGAACGATATCCGTAAAATCCAAATCCTCTAAAATGCGAATATGACCCATTGCGCTCTCGGCCAAGGCCTCGGGCACCGGCGCTCCGTATTTTTCTAAAATCGGCTTTTCTACCGAACCGGAGTTTACACCAATGCGAATGGGTACGCCGTTGGCTTTGCAGGCGGTAACCACTTCTTTTACCTTTTCTTTACTACCGATATTACCGGGGTTGATTCTGATTTTATCTACACCGGCCTTAACACTTTCCACCGCTAAACGGTAGTCAAAATGTATATCGGCCACTATGGGGCATTTCACAGCCTTTTTCAAAGCGCTAACCAGTGCGACGGCATCTTTATCCGGCACGGCGGTGCGAATAATCTCACAACCGGCCTGCTCTAACGCAACAGCCTGCGCCACGTTGCCGGCAATATCGGCTGCAGGGCGATTGAGCATAGACTGAATACGCACCGGAGCGCTACCGCCCATAGTTACGCCGCCAATTTTTACACATTTGGTTTGATTTCTGAGATACATCATAAACACCTCATATTCCAAATAACTTTAAAATGTCTTTTGCGGTTACAATCAGCATAAAACCAATTAAAATTATAAATCCAATACCGTGCACCAATGCTTCTCTTTTTTGCGGCACGGGTTTTTTGAATATCAACTCAAATAAAATAAACAATGCGCGGCTGCCGTCTAATGCGGGTATTGGCAACAAATTAAACACGCCCAGGTTGATAGAAATTAAAGCAATTAAGGGCAAATATGCATCCCACCCTGCTTTTACTGCCGAGGTCATTGCCGAGGCCACTCCCACGGGGCCCGACACAGCGTTTAGGTTAAACCGACCGGTAATTAAATCCACAAGTGAAAACCATACAATCCTTGCATAAGAAAGGGTGGTTTTAAAGGACTCGGATATAAACGAACTAAAAGTTTTTTCTTTACCATATACAGAGAAATCCACCCGAATCAGATGTACACCCTCTACCTCCTCGGTGGCAAACTGCACGTCCTTTAGCTTGGTGATTTGTCCGTCTCGGCGCACGTCCATATCCACCTTACCGTCTTTAATGCCGGTAAAGGCGTAGCTTAAATCGTAAGTAGTGTAAATTTTACGGCCGTCTACCCTTACAATTTCATCATCTACACGTAAACCGTGTTGCGCACTTACCGCCGTTTCGGCAAACTGCGCCACCTTTGTTGTGGCAAAGCGCGTAGCAGGCGCAAGGGTAACCATAACAACAATTAAACCAAAAATCAGATTAAAAATTGCACCGGCTACAACAATCAACAGTCTGCGCCAAGGCTTTTTATTGCAAAACGCATTGGGGTTTTGGCTAGCTTCATCCTCCCCTTCCGTAGCACAAAAGCCACCAAAGGGTATAAGACGAAAGGTATATAGTGTTTTTTTACCCTGAATTTTAAACAATTTAGGGCCAAAACCCACCGAAAATTCATTTACCTGCACACCCAAAGAGCGCGCGGCAATAAAATGACCAAATTCGTGAATTACTATCATTACTAAAAATGAAAAAACAGCAATAAGAATCGGCCAAGCCGCTTGAAGAAAAGCTTT
>CAZUJI010000116.1:569-5265 GCA_964620235.1 uncultured Eubacteriales bacterium | reverse complement strand
TAGAGGGAATGCAATCAGGTTTCTTTCAAGCGGTGGCTCATCCTGATAGAATTTTTCGGAGATGTAAAGGTTGGAATACCAAGATGGAAAAACTGTCGAAAGAAATTATAAGAATAGCGGAAGAAAATAATATCATGCTTGAAAGAAACTTATCGTCATTAAAAAAGAAAAATCAGCATCGGAAAGAGTTTTGGGATGTAGTGCCATGTTCACAAAATACTATTATTGGCATTGATGCTCATTCAGTAGATGAATTGAGTTTATTATTGGAAGTAGATAATCCCATTTATAAAAAAGAGGTGTTTCCCAACCAATAAATGGGACAATAACATTCCAATGTGAATCGCCCTGTTCAACTTACATAATAATAAAGTCACAATTTTAATATTTATATAGCAATAAGAGGTGGGGATGAAATGGATAATTCATATTCATTACAAGAATTTGAGGTATTTAAGGGAAATGTATACATTCGCATTCAAGAATACGGACAGATAGAATTTATAAGAAGAATGCTCGTGTCTAATGTTATTGAAGATTATTGGAACGAAGAAAACACACTGTGTGCTATTTATTTGTTAGCGATAACGGATTATTTGTCAAAACTGAATGATATTCCGTTGTATTCAAAGTATGATTATATGAGAAAATATAAATTAAAAGATAGGATTTATCCATTATCAATTATTGTATCTGCCAAACTGGATAATAAAAAAGAAGAAGAATACATTGCCGATGCAATACCAGAGTTTTTGAAGTACAATATTGTAGAAGGAGACATTTTCAATGTCAAATAGGAAGGGCTTTCTTATCAAAAAATCAATTATTGAGTTGCTAATTTTTATCGACTATTCCACTTTCCCCATCACCATAATGCTATTTTTATCTGACAAAATTCAAATCACTATATTGAAAAAGGGCGATAATAATCACCCTAACTTTTTTCGGTCTCATTTACTGGCTGAGAAACACCGCTTTTTCTAAATGGGATTACCTACCCGCAAGCAAGCAACCCCATTTAGGTTCTGTCTGATTTTTTGGTTGTCCGTCAACTACACAGTCCCTTACGTACTGCATTGGCTCGAGTTTTTTGGTTGCTCGTCAACTACACAGTCCCTTACGTACTGCACTGGCTCGGATTATAGTGTCAGACCACTCGATAAGTCCCCCACTGCGTGGCTTTTCTTATCTATTACTATTATACTCTCCAGCCACTATAAATCAATCTTTTCTTCCATTACGATTACGTATAATATCACTCGTAAGCTGGTTTGCCATTTTCCTATCTATTCTATTGATTTCACGTAATTCACCTACACGTTCAACAGATAACTCTATGCTTCTGCTAAAATGTAAATTATCGAGTCCCTTCTCTGTGCGTACACAAATCTGTTGTCCTATTTTCATACAGTTCAACACTTCAACAGCGGTTTCCGCATCAATAAACCCACTTTCATACTGCTCTATTGTAGCATATAGCTTATCATCTGCGGTTGCTCCAATCAATAAATCATATTTATCAGGAACAAAGTCAGTATTATCTGCATTTCTATTCTGTATTACAAAATCAAGCCATTCCTCGTCTAGTGGAAAAGTATATGCATTCAGTTCCTCGACATCTAGTACATATTCATTAATAATTGCATTTTTCTTTCTGCTTGCCCATTTTTCTGCCATTGTAATATCAGATGTCACATAGAATCCAAGCCCAAAATCAGCATCCACTCTTCCCTTATCTAAGGATGGCTTTCTCACCTCGCAAAACGAACCGTGATATACCTTTATTTCACTCATTCTTATCATCCTCTCGAATCTTATCCATTGCCGCTTTAATACTTAATGTGTGCAACACATCATATTCATCCAGTGCCTTACTCACATCATATTTTTTCAAAATCTCTTTCCCTGTAATTCCGTCAGAAAAATGCCAATATGTTAGTAAATAGCCAAGCCAATACATATCATCCTCATAAAACGGACTATTATCGTCTATATCAGGCAAATCATTCTCATACTCATTTTCAAATGTCCTCAATATATATGATTTTGCTTGCGAACATAATGTTTCATCAAACTCAAATATCGCCTGACAGGTTTCAGATGAACACCATTTTTGAACAAACTGGTAGCGGTTGTATCTTTTCTCTTGCATCGCACACGCAAACACTTTTCCTATTTTCTCTATCAGTTTCAATTCAAAAAATTCCATCTTAAAATAACCCTTTCTCTATTACCTCTTTTTGTCTTTGTTGAAGAAAGAAGTTTGAAATAGTAAAGTAAAAACTCTGTTCTTCATCACTTTTTGCTTTTTTTAACAATTCTGACCAATCATCACTTCTCATATCTTTACAAGTTTCATATAGATTATTCCATTCTTCAAAACTCATATCTTTTACCTCATTTCAAATCGGATTTCCATGTGCCAGCATATACTCACAACACTCATTCAAGTATTCACCAAATTCTTTTAAGTGAGCTTCCTCTATTTTGAATCTATAACCTTTGTTCAAGCCATTGAATAATGTGAATATATAGCTAATATACTTTTTATCATCCACATCCGTATATACTCTTTTAGATATCATCCATTCCGTACCATCTCCTAAAGGTGTCATTTTCCTATCTAACCACGAGATTTTTTCACCATCTTTTCTTGTAAAGGATTCACACCCTTTTGTTAATTCTTCACATGCAAATGCAACCTCATCAATAACCGAACATTCATCAAAATTATCAGAAAATACTACTTCTGAAATCCAGTGCTCATTCGTGCCAATTTTCCACTGATTTATAATTGCGTAACTATAATATACTTTATACACATCATTCCAATTTTTCGGTGGTTCATCACCAAAACTATGACAAGTAGATTGTCTCGGATAGAATCTAAAAATTAAGCGCATATTATCGTTTCCATTGATGATATAATCTATTTTTCTTTTCTTTCTCATAGTAGCTCCTAATCAAACACTTTTTACAGAACAATACCACTGATAATAATTATACTACACTTTTACGTTAATCAACAATACCAAATAACGCTCGATGTATTATACTAAAACAACTTATTCTTCCTCTAAAAACATCTCACCAATTCTCTTATCCACTTCCGCACTATTGATAACATAATCCATTATTAAATCTTCCAAATTTTGCACCTCTTCCCTCATTTGCATTACATCCGAAAGGTGAATTGATTGTCTTGCATTTGCCACTTTGGCAATCTGGTTAATATTACGTCCGATTCTATCCACTTCAGCTACCACATTTCCGTAATGAGAATACTCAAAACGATAGCCTACACCTGAACGTATAAACATACGAAACACATCTGCTTCACACGGCAGCTTTAACCAATTTTGCCATTTTTTCAACGCATCATTTTCTGCCTTTGACAACCTAAATCTTTTCTCAATTTTTCGTATTCGTGTATGCTCACGATTACTTTTTTTCATCGAATCACACTCCTTCAATTTTTTCCAAACTGTAGATTATATAATTCATGTTTTTCGCAATCATACTTTTTTAATTTCTTATTATTTTCCACATGACAGATTTACAATAAAATAGGGGTTTGGGGATTCCCCAACAAGTAAAAATCAAAATTTCAAAAATACATTTTTGAAATTTGGTTTTTGGTCAAAAATCGACGTGTGGCGGATTTTGACCAATGCTTGCTATGTTTGAAAGTGAATTTTATAGATTTTTCATATTTTTCAAAACCAAATTTTTGAGCACTGTAAAAATGAATTTAGGAATCACATTCATCGGTAAAATCATCAATACATTTCCTTTAATCATTTTCACAGGGGCGTGCACGCCCCTGTTTATATATTCTTTTAAAAAATCACCAACGAAAATCACGATGTATTCCGACCATATCCAAATATTTTTGCCGAGCTTCTTCTTGTTCCTCTTGGGTTGGAGCAGTTTTATATTTTGAATACAATTCTCGCCTAACCATAGCATCTAATTTTCTCTGTAACTCTTTAAAAATTTTATCTCTTAATTCCTCTTTCTCAAATCCAAAATACAATAGTAAATCATGAAATAAATCATACGATATTTGTATATTTTTTTGCATACATCTCTCCTATTCATTCTCTAATTTTATAAGTGTGATTTGGGAACCTTTATTTGTTCTTTTGTTTTTATAAATAATTCTGTATTCTGTTCTCAATCTAGTCGCTGATACATTTAATTTACGCACAAATGTATTCGGCGTATATTCCTCATAAATATTTTCTATTTGCACTGAAATTTCATCTAATAATTCACTTGCTCTCCCTGTCCATCTTCCATTTTGTTCTTCTACAAAATAATTCAAAACAGCAAGCGTTTCATCCTCTGGTTCTTTCCATAATTCATTCTCTATTCTTACCAATTTCCATAGGCACGTACTTCTTTCCATTTCGAGTTCCAGCTTCATATCTTGTTGGTCTCGACTTGTAATCTCAAGCCATGCCTTATTACTAGTTCTTCGTTCTTTGGAAATTACAAGTGCACCATCCGCAGCACCAAGCAATCCCTGAGTACCTGATATCATATCAAATGAATCATTTGATTCTTGCTTTCTTGTATGATGTACAACCAAAACACAAACATTATGATCGTCTGCAAATTTTTTCAGTTTTCCAATGACATCATAATCGTTACTGTAATTTGACGAACCGCTATCATTATCCTTAATCTTCTG
>CAZUJI010000116.1:0-559 GCA_964620235.1 uncultured Eubacteriales bacterium | reverse complement strand
AAGGTATCAATTACTATCAGTTTGATATCACTGTACTTATTAACAAACTCATTTAATTGGTTTATCAATCCTTTATTCAACATATCTGATTCTGTTGCAAAATGCAGTTTGTCATTATTCTTATACTTTGGGTACATTTTTGCTACCCTCTGTTGTATACGTCCTTCCACATCTTCAAGGGCAAGATACAATACAGTTCCCTCACTTACTTCCATATCCCATAGTGGTTCACCCATACTTATGTGGTATCCAATTTGTGCTACCATAAATGATTTTCCAACTTTTGGCGGTCCTGCAAATATATATAGACCGGCGTATAACAAATTCTCAATGATAGGTGTCCGTAATTCATATACATTATCCAATAATTCTGTCATTGTAATGGTTTTCAGTTCCATTTCAATACTCCTTTGGTTTGATTTCTAATGGAAATGTGATATAATCAAGCTGCGAACGTGATTTTATATCACATCTTAGACCGATTTGTAACGCCAATTACGAATTGGTCTTTTTTTCATTTAATTGATTTACAAGATTTGCAATTTGTCTATCTTGCTGT
>CAZUJI010000115.1:0-5301 GCA_964620235.1 uncultured Eubacteriales bacterium | reverse complement strand
CGGTAAGCATCAATAACGAAATACCCGGGCAGGCGGTATACACCGGCCTGAATGCCGCCGACGTTGTATACGAAACCTATATTGAAGGTGGCGACACCCGTTTGCTGGCGGTGTTTAAGGATATTGCCAAGGCGCCGCAAATCGGCACCATACGCTCGGCGCGCTACGATTTTGTAGATTTAGCCGCCGGCCACGACGCAGTGTATTTGCACGCCGGGGTAGATATGACCTACTGCCAGCCCTATTTGGACCGCATCGGCGCCGATGATATCAACTTTTTTAAAGGCGCTTTTTACTCTTTTGCTTTTCGGGAGCAAAACGGCAAGGCGGTAGAGCATACCCTATACACCACCGGCAGCAACGTAGCCCAAATGCTGCAAAAGCAAAAATGGCGCACCACCTTAAACAGCCACACCGGCTTGTGGGCCAACTTTAGGGCCGAGGCCGACGCCTACACCCCTGCCGAGGGTGTATGCAACAGCGTGGTTATCCCCTTCTCGGGGCATTTTAAGCCCGGCTTTACCTACGACAGCACCACCAAGCTGTACAGCAAGCACCACAACGGCAACCCCAACAAGGATTACGTAACCGGCGAGGCCATTACGGTAAAAAATATCTTTATTTGCCTAACCACGGCGGGTCTGCGGCCCGACGGCCAGCATATGGACATTGACCTGTCTAAGGGCAAGGGGTACTATATCTCTGAGGGTGGATACCAGGAGATCACCTGGGCCAAGGGCAACCGCCAAAACGCCTTTGTTTTTAAAGATTTACAGGGCAACGTTTTAAAGCCCAACGCCGGCACCTCTTGGGTGAATATTGTGCGCAAAAGCGCTACGATACAGTTCTCATAGAGGTAACGTATGAAAAAAGGCGACATTTTAAAATGCATCGGCATTCTCATTTACGTCATTTTGACCTTTACCGATAAATTATTTTACGCGGTGCCCGACGGGGTATACGTCACCGCAGCCTTAATCGGCGCGGCCTGCCTGATTATGGGCTTTGTGCAGGAGGGAAAGAAATAGGAATCGGCGGAGATATTGCTTCTCTGCCGATTTTTTGCTATACTAAAAGAAACAAGCCTTCCTCCGGGAGGAAGGTGGATTTTTGCGAAGCAAAAAGACGGAAGGAGCCTGCGTTATTTCGGATTTTTCGAATTCTCTTTGTAGCGCACTCTCCCTCAGCCGCCTACGGCGCCAGCTCCCTCCCGGAGGGAGCCATTACGCATACTCGTTTTTACTAAAAAACAGCGTATTGGCTCAATATATGGGTAATCAAGGTGTTGTTTGCAAAAAAGGATGGTTAAGTATGGAAAAAATTATTTACGATCATCAAATTTTAGGAATCGAAAGAGCAAAAAATGGAATCTTATCCAGATCTCTTATCTTTAAAGTTAATAAAGAAATACACAGCGTTGATTTTGAAGAATGCGCAGAAAACTATCTTGAAAAACGCCAAACCAGCAACGACCGTTGCATTGGCGAACGAAATATTGAAAAAGGTTTTTATTTGTTATTTACCGATAACACAAAAACAAAAATTCTTTTTCAAAAGTCCTTTTTGTTTCACTCTCAAAAACGTTTGCTTCACGGAACAAAACAACAACGGTTTTTACAACTGCAAAAATGGATCACGCAAGCCGAATATACTACATTTGATCTAACATAATAACTTCCCGGCAGAAAAACTGTCGGGGGTTCTTTTTTTATAAAACGTTATATGCGAGCGATGCACTCTGTCCTTTGCAACCCTTTTAAAAATGTAAATATTTTTCCCGAGGCGTTGCCTTTGGGGACAAAATCGGTTACAATAAAATATATATTACATATTGGAGTTATTTATGGACTATAAGGCACAGTTTTTAGAATTACGGCGCAAATGTATTGAAAAGGAATTTGCCCATTTAAACCCTATGCAAATGCAGGCGGTGGGCGCCGCCCGGGGCCCGGTGCTGATTTTGGCCGGTGCAGGCAGCGGCAAAACCACCGTTTTGGTCAACCGCATTTCGGCCTTGGTGCAGTTTGGCGACGCGTACGAGAGTCAAACCACCCCCTTTGAGGTTGGCCCCGGCGAGGTTGCGGCGCTGCAGGCCTATTTAGACGGCGCAGCCCCCCTGCCTATGGCGTTGGTCAGCCAAAACGCCCCCCGCCCTTGGGAAATTTTGGCCATTACCTTTACCAACAAGGCCGCAAGCGAACTGAAAAACCGTATTGAATTAAAGCTGGGTGCCGACGCCAACGACGTTTGGGCGGGTACCTTTCACTCGGTGTGCGGTAAAATTCTGCGCCGCTTTGGCGAGTATATCGGCTACTCGTCACACTTTACCATTTACGATACCGACGACCAAAAGCGGGCGATGAAAGAGGTCTACCGCCAATTAGACATTGACGAAAAGGTGTTGCCCATTCGCTCGGCGTTGTCGGCCATTTCGTCGGCCAAAGACAAACTGCAATCCCCCGAGGAGTACCGCGCCACCGCCGGTAGCGACTACCGTATGGGCAAAATTGCCGATGCCTACGCTGCCTATCAAAAGCTGCTTAAAAACGCCGACGCTATGGATTTTGACGATATGATCGTCAACACCGTTGCGTTGCTTCGTCAAAGCCCCGAAACGCTGGAATATTACCGTAATCGGTTTAAATATATTCTGGTAGACGAGTACCAGGACACCAACCACGCCCAATACGTGCTGGTAAGCACCCTGGCCGCCCCCCGCAACAACATCTGCGTGGTGGGTGACGACGACCAGAGCATTTACCGCTTTAGGGGCGCCACCATTGAAAATATTTTAGAGTTTGAGGAGCAATACGGCGGGGCAAAGGTAATTCGCTTAGAGCAAAACTACCGCTCTACCCAGGTGATTTTAGACGCCGCCAACGCGGTAATTGCCCACAACACCGCCCGCAAAAGCAAGGCCTTGTGGACGGCGCAGGACGGCGGCGATTTGATTCGGCTGCACACCGCCTACTCTGAGCAGGAGGAGGCCCGCTTCGTGGCCGAGACCATTGTAGAAAACGTGCACAACGGCAGCCGCTACTGCGACCACGCGGTGCTGTACCGTATGAATGCGCAATCCGGCGCTCTGGAAAACGTTTTGGCCCGCTCGGGCATACCCTATCGGGTAATCGGCGGCCACCGCTTTTTTGACCGCAAGGAAATTAAGGACATTTTAGCCTATTTACATATTTTAGATAACCCCAAGGACGACGTGCGCCTGCGGCGAATTATCAACGAGCCCAAGCGGGGCATTGGCGACACCACACTAACCCGCGCAGCGGCCTGCGCCGAGGGGCTGGGGGTATCGATGTACGAGATTTTTGAAGCGGTGGAGGATTACCCCTCGATTCCCGCGGCGGCCCGCAAAAAAATTACCGAATTTGTGGGGCTGGTCCGGCAATTACAGTCTGAGCTTGCGCAAACCGAGCTAAAGGATATTGTAGAGCTGGTGGCCGAGCGCTCGGGGTATATGGATATGCTGCGAGCCCAAGGCTTAGAGGGCGCCGACCGTATGGACAACGTGCGCGAGCTGGCCTCAAACTTAGCCCACTACGCCGAAGAAAACGAAGAGGCCACCTTAGCCGGCTTTTTAGAGGAAATTGCCCTGATTACCGACATTGATTCTTACGACAGCGACTCTGACACGGTTATTTTAATGACCCTGCACGCTGCCAAGGGGTTAGAGTTCCACTCGGTATTTTTAATTGGTATGGAGGAGGGTATCTTCCCCGGCAACCAGTCGATTTACGGGGGCCCTGCCGAAATCGAAGAGGAGCGGCGTCTGGCCTACGTAGGCATTACCCGCGCCAAAAAACGGCTGTATCTGTCTAAAGCCGAGAGTCGTATGCTCTTTGGCTCTACCTCGCGCAACGTGCCCTCGCGCTTTGCCGAAGAGGTGCCCAAGGATTTATTGGAAGAAACCCGTTCAGGCGGCTTTGGCGGCTGGGGCGACTACGGCTACGGCCAAAATCGGCCCTCGGGCGGCGGTTACCGCTCGGAGTACAGCCAATACGTTGACATCAACCGCAACGAGCCTGCACGGGCCGGGTGGACCCCGGTGGGCGGCCAACGCAGCGGCGGCACCTATTTGGCCAAGCAGAAAAAGCCTGCGACCAAGCCCGTGGCGCAGTTTACGGCGGGGCAACGGGTCAGCCACAAGTCCTTTGGCGAGGGTACGGTGCTTTCGGCCGCGCCTATGGGCAACGACACGCTGTTAGAGATTGCCTTTGACCAAAAGGGCACCAAAAAGCTGTTTGCATCCTTTGCAAATTTGAAAAAAATCTAATCTTGTGTGACGGGAGGTTGCACTATGTATTTTCATTCTCAAGCCGCAAAAAGCACCGCAAAAGCGTCCTTAAAGGGGCATTGGCCCACCGCGCTGGGTGTATGTGCCATACTGTTTTTGGGGTTACTGTTTCAAATGGTGGTGCAGGAGCTGGCCAACACCGTACTGCGGGCCGATTTCGTGTGGAGCATTGGCTCTGCCCCCGACGTACCCGATCTGTTCAAGTGGAATAACTTAGCCGCTACGGCGGTGTCGCTGGCGCTAACGGCCCTTGTGTATATGCCCCTGCATTTGGGGGTTATGCGCTGGTTTTGGCGGTTTACCGGCGGGGTGCAAGACCCTGTGGGCGAGGTGTTTTACTATTTTGGCAACCGCTATGCCTACGGGCGGGCCTTAGGCTTTATTTGGGCCTTGGGCTGGCGGTTTGCACTGGCAGGGGTAATTGTATATTTGCCCTATGTGCTGGTGTCGATGATTACCGGGGCCGAGCTCTTTGGGCCGGAGGTTTCTACGGCGCTGTCGCTGCTGTTACCGGTAACGGGGATGTTCTCGACAGCGGGGTCGGTGCTGTACGTCGTTTATATTTTGCGCTACTTTTTGGCGCCTTGGCTGCTGTTTAGCTATGAAGAGCAATCGCCAAAGCAGGTGCTGCAACAGGCGGCGCAGATGTCTAAGGGCTACAAAAGCGGCTTGGTTGGCTTTTTATGCACCTTTATCGGCTGGCTGGTGCTTTGCATTTTTGTGTTTCCCCTTTTATACGTGGCGCCCTGGCTTTTGGCCGGCGTGGCGGTGTACGGCAGGTACTGCATCAACCATTATTTGCGGGCGCAGGCAGGGGTACAACACCCCTCAGAATATGCTCCAAAAAATATTTTTTAAAAATTTTTAAAAAAACACTTGCATTTTCTATTTAGTTGTGGTAATATACTTCTTGCACCGCAAAAAGGTGCCACAATTAAATAGTCGGTGTTGATTGCGATGAGGGTCCACCCGTTCCCATCCCGAACACGGAAGTT
>CAZUJI010000114.1:0-5302 GCA_964620235.1 uncultured Eubacteriales bacterium | reverse complement strand
ATCCAGCTCAGCTAACAGACGGTCGGTAAAAGCGAAATCGTAAGAGGCAGGGTCGTAAGGGTCGGCGTCGAAATTGCGGAACAAATTGGGGATATCTACGTATCGGCCGGCGCCGTAAACACCGCCTACGTCGGCAAGCGAGAAAAAGGAACGCCTGCTTGCTGCAAATATTCAATCATTCCATAGGGGCCGGGCACGTCGGGCTTGCTCCACAACGGGGGCTGGCCTACCCCGTGCAACGGTTTGATTTTTTTAACAGGTTTATCAAAATCCACGGTAATGGTTGACATAATATTACCTCCTCGCCCCCTATAACAGGCAGCAGATTGTTTTGGCTTTATTGTAGCATAGGTAAAATAATATTACAAGAAAAAAAGAGCAGAAAAATCTGCTCTTTTAAAGGGTTATTTTGCCTGTAATTTTTCTTTGGCCTTTTGGCGGGCGCTGACGGCACCCTCGGGTTGAATCTCGCCTGCTTTGAGCAGAGCGATTTTGGTCAGGTAGGGGCCAATCAGCTCGTAGACAAGCACCGAGAACAGGGTGATATTGGCCACTACGGTGCCCTCGGGACCCAGCTGCTCGGCCTTAATGGCCATACCCAAGGCAACGCCGGCCTGGGGCAAAAGGGTTATACCCAAATATTTTACAATATTGGGGCTGCATTTGGTGGCCTTGGCGCTAACCCTTGCGCCGCTGTATTTGCCCAAAGAACGGGTCAAAATATACACAACGCCCACCAGCACAATCCACGGGTCTTTGAACACCGACAGTTCCAACTCGGCGCCGCTGATGACGAAGAACAAAATAAACAAGGGGGCCGTCCAACGGTCTACGCGGTCCATCAGTTCCTCGGAGAAATCGCACACGTTGCAGAATACGGTGCCCAACATCATACATACCAGCAAGGAGGAAAAGGCTACGTGAATGCCGGCAATCTCAAACTCTACCATAGACAGCGCTACCGTTAAAAACACGAAGGTGACCGACATAGAAAGCCGCTTGGAGCGAGAGTGGAAGAACTTTTCGAAAAAGCTGAACAGCATACCCATTACAAAGCCCAGCCCCAGCGACAGCACCACCTCAAGCACCGGCTCTACAATAACCGAAAGCACGTCGATATGCCCCGAAAGCAGGGCCTTGGCCACGCCGAAGGAAACGGCGAACAGAATTAAGCCTACCGCGTCGTCTAAAGCTACGATGGGTAATAAAATATCGGTTAAGGGGCCCTTGGCCTTATACTGGCGCACAACCATAAGGGTGGCGGCGGGGGCGGTGGCCGAGGCTACGGCACCCAAAATAATGGCCGAGGGTAAGGGCAATTTATCGGGGATAATAAAATGCAACGCAATCAAGGCGATATCTACCAGCAGCGTGGCAGCAACGGCCTGAAAAATACCGATAACGGTTGCCTGCTTACCGGTTTGCTTGAGCTGGCCCAAGCGGAACTCGTTACCGATGGAAAAGGCGATAAAGCCCAAGGCCACGTCGGACAGCAGGCCGTAGGTATGAATATCCTCCATACTGGTAAAGCCCAAGCCCTGCAGGCCAAAGCTACCCAGCAAATAGGGCCCCACCAATATACCGGCCACCAAATAGGCGGTAACGGCGGGCAGCTTTACCCATTTTGCCAAGCGGGAAAGCATTAAACCAACAAACATAGCCACAGACAGGCTTAATAATATCTGCATTAAAATCCCTCGCAATTTATTTTTTTGCACCGCATTATTTTAGTCCTTTAGCTTTAGAATGTCAAGGCAAAAAATGCACATAAAATCTCGACTTTTGCTTATTTTTTTGTGCTGAAATAAAGCATCTGTGCAAATTTGAAAAAATGTGGTACAATAGAGATGTAATTTTCGTATTTAAGGGGCATTTTTTATGGTAAATCGCGTGTTTTTGATTGTTTTAGACAGCTTTGGCATCGGCGCGCTGCCCGATGCCGCCGATTTTGGCGATGCAGGCAGCAACACCTTAGCCGCCATTGCCCGCTCGGCCAAATTTTGTGCCCCCAATTTACAAAAGTGGGGGCTTGGGAATATTGACGGCGTAACCGCCGTAGCCAAAACCGACGTACCCCTGGCGGCGGTGGCACGCTTGGGTGAAATCTCCAAGGGGAAAGACACCACCACCGGTCACTGGGAGCTGGCGGGGCTACCCTCGACCCACAGCTTCCCCACCTACCCCAACGGGTTCCCGCAGGAGGTATTAGATGCTTTTTGCCGGCAGACCGGCCGCGGGGTGCTATGCAATGCCCCTTATTCCGGCACCCAGGTGATTGCAGATTACGGTGAGGAACATTTGCAGACCGGGAAACTCATCGTTTACACCTCGGCCGACAGTGTATTTCAGATTGCGGCCCACGAGGACGTTGTACCCATAGAAGAATTATACCGCTACTGCCGTATTGCGCGGCAGATTTTAAGCGGCCCCCACGCCGTTGGCCGTGTGATTGCCCGCCCCTTTACGGGCAAGCCGGGGCAATTCACCCGCACCCCGCAGCGGCAGGATTTTTCGGTTTCGCCCCACGGGGAGACCTTATTGGACGTTCTATCCTCTGCGGGTTTAGACACCATAGCGGTGGGTAAAATCTACGATATTTTTAACGGCCGGGGTATTACCCGTCGCTACCCTACACACAGTAATATTGAGGGTATGGCGCAAGCTCTTGCCTTGGCGGGGGAGGAGTTTAAGGGCCTTTGCTTTGTGAATTTGGTGGACTTTGATATGCTTTACGGCCACCGCAACGACGTTGCGGGCTATGCTGCCGCCATTTCGGCCTTTGACGCTTGGCTGCCCAAGCTACAGGCGGCCTTGCGCCCGGGGGATATCGTTATGCTTACCGCCGACCACGGCTGCGACCCTGCCACCCCCAGCACCGACCACTCGCGGGAGTACGTACCGCTTTTGGTATACGGCTCGGATATTCTGCCCGTAAATTTGGGCACCCGACCCAGCTTTGCCGACGTGGGCAAAACCGTTGCCGAGCTTTTTAAAGTAGAAAATTCTTTGGCCGGCGAGAGTTTTGCGGTAGCCTTGCTTGACCGTTAAGGTTGGGTATGGTAAAATAGCAAAAGAGGTGAGAGATATGCTATCGGATGAGGTATATACTGCCATATTAGATAAAATTCTGTTAGAAGAGCTGCAGCCCGGCGAGTTTATTAACCGCAGGGATTTAGCCAAAGATCTGGACGTAAGCGTTGCCCCCGTGTTAGAAGCCTTTAAAAGATTAGAGCAAGAGGGGTTTTTATACTCGGTACCTCGTAAGGGCACGGTAATACGGGATATGACCTGGGAGGAGTTAAAGGGTCAGCTGGTGCTGCGTGAAGCCATAGAGCAGGCGGCGATAGAGCGTATTTCTCGCAAGACGATATACAAGCATTACGACCGGCTGGAGCAAATGGTACAATCAATGGCCACCAAAAATTTAGAGTACCGCACCTCTTGGTGGGCCGATTTGGATTTTCACAAAGAAATCGTGGCCCTGGCAGGGATAGACACCCTAACTCAGGAATTCAGCCGCATTGCCCTACCCTGCTTGCTGTATTTTATCAAGCTCCACCGCGAGACCTCCAGCGACGTGCTGCCCCTTCAGTCCAATCGGTCACTCATCCGCAGCCATAAGGGGTACTTGGAAACGGTGCTGGGCGAAAATAAAATTTTAGCCCGTAACGAAATTAGCATGCATATTTGGAACTACTGGCGCACGGCCACCAACCAACCCAGATTTTAAAGGAGTGTTTTTTATGCTGGTAGACGGAAAAGCGTATCATATTCAATGCCGCGTGGGCGACGTGGGCAAATACTGTATTTTGCCCGGTGACCCGGGGCGCTGCGAGAAAATTGCCGCTTATTTTGACAACCCGCAAAAGGTGGCTCAAAACCGCGAGTACACCCTATACACCGGCACGCTGCTGGGGCAAAGGGTAAGCGTATGCTCCACGGGTATCGGCGGGCCCTCGGCTGCCATTGCTATGGAGGAGCTGGTAGAGGTAGGGGCCGACACCTTTATTCGGGTAGGCACCTGCGGCGGTATACACCAAAAGGTGTTAAGCGGCGACGTAATTATCGCCACCGGCGCGGTACGGCAAGAGGGCACCTCTTTTGAGTACGCCCCGGCCGAATACCCTGCCACCCCCGATTTTGACGTAGCGCAGGCCTTGGTGCAGGCGGCCGGGCAGTTGAATTTACCCCATCACGCCGGTGTGGTACAATGCAAGGACTCGTTTTACGGGCAGCATGACCCGGGGCGGATGCCTGTATCCTATATGTTAGAGCAAAAGTGGGAGGCCTACAAGCGTTTGGGCGTGCTGGCCAGCGAGATGGAAAGCGCCGCTTTGTTTGTGGTGGCCGCCGCGTTAGACGTAAAGTGCGGTGCCGTATTCAGCACGGTTTGGAACCAAGAGCGCAAAAAGGCGGGGTTATTTGAGCCTATGTGCACCGACACCGACCGCGCCATTCGCACCGCCGTAGAGGCCATTAAAATTTTAATAAGCAAATAAAAAACGAGGTGTAAGTATGAAGCTCAATTACAAACGCACGGTACGCATCGGTTTGGCATTTATGTCGATTTTGGCCTTTTGGCAGTTTTACGACCAGGTGGTTCCCTTTGTGTTAGAGAGCACCTTTGGCCTTTCCACCTTTGCGGCCAACGCCATTATGTCGATAGACAATATTTTGGCCATTTTTATGCTGCCCTTATTCGGTGCGCTCTCAGACCGCACCCGCACGCCTTTAGGCAAGCGCACGCCCTACATTTTATTCGGCACCATCGCCGCCTTTTTGTTAATGTTCGTGCTGGCCTTTTTTCAGGGGCAAAAGAGCTTTTGGGGCTTTTTTATTGCGCTGATGTTTTTGCTGGTGGTTATGGCCACCTACCGCACCCCCGCCGTGGCCTATATGCCCGACGTAACCGAAAAACCCCTGCGCAGCAAGGCCAACGCCGTTATCAATTTGGTGGGGTACCTTGGCGGCATCTTTTCTACCGTTGTGATGATGTTTATGCTCAAAAGCGAAACCGCCGCCGACGGTCAAAGCGTTTACAGCGCCGACCAGTCCTTCTTTCCCGTTTATGCCGTGGTGGCCGTATTTATGCTGGTGACGGTTTTGATTATGGTCTTTACCGTAAAAGAAAACAAGCTGCTTAAAGAAACCCATATTGCAGATGAGCCCGAGGACACCGTAAAGCAGGACGGTAAGCTGCAAAAGCCGGTATTTCGCAGCTTGGTTTTAATTTTGGCATCGGTATTTTTATGGTTTATGGCCTATAACGCGGTAACCACCGCCTTTTCGCGCTACTGCGTAA
>CAZUJI010000113.1:0-5362 GCA_964620235.1 uncultured Eubacteriales bacterium | reverse complement strand
TGCGGCGAGTGAAGTTGCTACGCAGTGAAGTTTCGACTACCGCCGAAGTGAAATTTGCGCCGCAAACGGCGCAAGTGAATATTCGTTTGGGGCGAACTTAACTTCACTTTGCGAGTGAAACGAGCAAAACTTCACTGTGAGCGCAGCGAACAACTTCACTATGAGCGAGAGCGAGTAACTTCACCAATCAGCAAGAAGGAGAAAAAATATGAAAGATTCGGAACTTCGTACACGAGCGAAAACATTTGCGTTACATATAATTTCCGTCTGTGACGAGGTAGATACTCGCAAAGGCAGAGGCGTGCTTGTTAATCAAATTGTAAGAAGTGCGACATCTATCGGGGCAAATATTTATGAAGCCAATTATGCTGCAAGCAAAGCCGATTTTATAAACAAGTTTCATATCGCATTAAAAGAATGTGGTGAAACGGGGTATTGGATAGAAATGCTTGTCGGCTCAAATGCAATAAGCGAACAAGCCTCAAAAGTCCTTTTGCAAGAATGTGGTGTTATTCGCCGCATGCTTGTAAAATCTATCAACACCGCAAAGGAAAACAGTTAAGGATAAATGCGAGGTTTGGAATAGAAAATGATACATACTATGAAATTGAATTGTCGACCGTTTGAAATGATAAAGAATGGGCAAAAAACAATAGAACTCCGCTTATACGATGAAAAAAGAAAAATTATTAACCCGGGTGACGAAATTATTTTTACCAATAGTGTCAATGGTGAAACGCTTACCAAAACGGTTGCTAAATTGCACCGCTTTAATAGTTTTGAAGAATTATACAAATCGTTACCTCTTCTAAAATGTGGATACACAACTGAAAACGTTGACAATGCAAAGTCGTCTGATATGGAACAATATTATTCTATTGAAGAACAGAATAAATACGGTGTTGTAGGTATTGAACTTTGCTGATATACTATACCCCAACAACCGTAGGGACCGGCGTCCCCGACGGTCCGTAATGATATAACCCCCCATACAAGGAGTATTCCTATGCAAAATCAAGGCAAAAAACCTTTTAAAAAGGCAACGGCGCCCCAAAACGGCACCCGCGCAGGCAAGGGCAACGGCTGCCCGTACTATAAAAAATGCGGCGGCTGCCACCTGCAAAATTTAACCTACCCCGAGCAGCTGCACTATAAGCAGGTAAAGGTTATCAGCCTGCTGGGCAAATTCTGCCGCGTGAACGATATTTTAGGTATGGAGAATCCCGTCCATTACCGTTGCAAGGTGCAGGCCGCCTTTGGCAAAGACAAAAGCGGCATCATCTCGGGCGTGTATCAGTCCTCTACCCACAAAATCGTGCCTATAGATTCCTGCAAAATTGAGGACCAAAAGGCCGACGAAATTGTGGTTACCGTTCGCAAGCTTTTAAAATCCTTTAAGCTGAAGCCCTTTGACGATAAAGCTATGACCGGCTTTTTGCGCCACGTTTTGGTGCGCAAGGGCTATTACACAGGGCAAATTATGGTGGTGTTGGTTACGGGCACACCTATTTTTCCCTCGTCCCGCGCCTTTGTAAACGCACTGCTGGAGCGGCACCCCGAAATTACCACCGTGGTGCAAAACGTCAACGGCAAATTTACCAGTATGGTGCTGGGGGAGAAGACGGTTACCCTCTACGGCAACGGGTATATCGAAGACCGGATTGCCGATTGCACCTTCCGCATTTCGCCCCGTTCCTTTTATCAGGTCAACCCGGTAATGACCACCAAATTATACAACCAAGCCATAGAGTATATGGGCCTCACCGGCACCGAAACGGTGATAGACACCTACTGCGGCACCGGCACCATTGGCATTTTGGCCGCCAAAAAGGCGGGGCAGGTCATTGGCGTAGAGCTCAATGCCGACGCCGTCCGGGATGCCCGACACAACGCCGGGCTTAATAACGTGCAAAACATCCGCTTTTACACCGCCGATGCCGGCGATTTTATGGTAGAAATGGCCAAGGCAGGGGAGAAGGCCGACGTGGTGATTATGGATCCGCCCCGGGCAGGCAGCGACCAACGGTTTATGCGCTCGGTGGTTACCCTGGCGCCTAAAAAAGTGGTGTACGTGTCTTGCAACCCCGAAACTCTGGCGCGGGATTTGGCCTTTTTTGTAAAAAACGGCTACCGCCCCCGCCAAATCCAACCAGTGGATATGTTCCCCCACACCAACCATGTTGAGACGGTAGCACTTTTAAGTCGGCAAAAGGTTGATGAACATATCTACTTTGATGTAAATGTTCAGGACCTACAGTAGATCGCATTTTTCCGATTGCGCAAGGCGGTATTGATAGCCCAAGCAATTGGGCAACAACGTCTATGAAAAATAATTCTATCAAAAGCAATTATTCTCTTGATGAAATAAATTGGGAATTGCATCCTAGCGGCAGTCTAAAAGAATGGGATGGATTGACAAAGTTATTTATTAAATTGGTCGAAAAAAACAGTTATTTGTTAAAAGACTCATATATAAAAAACTGGTATAAAATTTCAAAAACCGTGCGTATTTCTTCAAAAAAGGATGTTTATGATTTTGCAGCGAAATGGTTTGAGAAATTTTCTGTTCCAAGCACGGAGTATATAGAGCTAGTTGATCATTATATGGCGGATGACTGTGAAGCATTAGGTTTCCAAATGGACTGTGGCAACTCGTTTTCCGAAACATACGAGAAAGCTATATTTGATTGTGAAGAATTAAAACGAATTATTGATCAAATCGGTGATATTTCCTTACTGGGTTCAGCTATATTTTCAAGATGGAGATATTTTAATCATTGGGAATATAATGCTGAAAGTATTTTGGAAGATAAAAATCGCAAATGGTTTTTGTTAGCACTTGACAGATTAAAGAAACTTTCAAGTTAGGACTTATAACCCACGTCGAAACTGTCGTGTGTCTGACAAGAAGATAATCTAATCTGCAAAAAAGGAGGCCTTTTTATGAGCAAACCCAAAAAGAGCGGCTCGGCCATTTTTATGTACTGCGTTATTGCCTTGTGCCTAACGGTAGCAACGGTGTGCTTTGTGGCGTACTACGGTAATTTTTACCGTAACGGCATGGTGCTTTGGGTGGGTATCGTTACCTTTACCGTTTTGTACCATTTTTGGCTGCGCATTATTATGGGTAACGTAACCAAGCTGTTTAAAATCCACTATAGCCACCCTTGGTTTAAAGAGTTGGCCTTTGAGCGGCGCCTTTATAAATTTTTGCAGGTCAAACGCTGGAAGGGTAAAGCCCTTACATACGACCCGCAGGCCTTTTCTTTAAAAAAACATACGTTAGACGAAATTGCCAATACTATGGCCAAGGCCGAAACCGACCATTGGGTCAATGAACTCATTTCGGTCACCACCGTTTTCTTTGCCATTCCCTGGGGCTATTGGTGGCTGTTTTTGGGCACCGCAGTGCTGGCGATGCTGTTTGATGCCCAGTTTATCGTTATTCAGCGCTATAACCGCCCCACGGTGTTGAAACTGATCGAAAAACAACAAAAACGCGCTGCCCGTCACGCTGCTGCCGCCCGTGTTTAATGTATTTTGTTTGCAGAAAGGTAAAAAATAAATAGGCAGTACAAATAAAGGAGCATTTTTATGCAAAACGTGTCCCAAGCGGTAGAAAAATACCGTTCGTTGATCTTAGAAGCCGAGCGCTATATTTGGCAGAACCCCGAAACCGGGTACAAAGAGGTCAAAACCTCCAAATATCTGGCGGAACAGTTTGAAAAATTAGGGTACACCTTAACCTACGCCCGGGATATTACCGGCTTTTATACCTTGGTAGACACCGGCCGCCCCGGCCCTACCGTGCTGGTATTGGCCGAGCTGGATTCGGTTTTGTGCCCCACCCACCCCCAAAGCGACCCGCAAACCGGTGCGGTGCACGCCTGCGGCCACAACGCCCAGTGCGCCGCCTTATTGGGCGTTGCCGCCGTTTTAAAAGAGCCGGGGGTAGCAGACGGCCTTTGCGGTAAAATTCAATTATGCGCCGTTCCCGCCGAGGAATTGCTGGAGATCGAATACCGAAGTGAACTGGTGCGGCAGGGAAAGATCAAATATTTAGGCGGTAAATCCGAGTTTTTACATCGCGGGTATTTCGACGGTGTGGACTTAGCCTTTATGGTGCACGCCGCCGGTCGGTTTTGTTCCTTGGCCGGGTCTATTGGCTGCATAACCAAAAAGATCATCTACAAAGGCAAAGCCGCCCACGCCGGTGGCGCCCCTTGGGACGGGCACAACGCCCTGTACGCCGCCAACTGCGGCATCAACGCCCTAAACGCCCTGCGGGAGACCTTTATAGAAAGCGATAAGATTCGGGTGCATCCCATCATCACCCACGGGGGCGATGCCGTTAACGCCATCCCCGAGCGGGTCACGCTGGAAAGCTACGTTCGCGGCGCCACCTTTGCCGCCATAGAGGCCCAAAACCGCAAGGTCAACCAAGCGCTTATCGGCGCAGCTCTGTCCTTGGGTACCAATATTGAAATTATAGACGCCCCCGGTTATTCCCCCTTGCTCAACGACCCGGGGATGCTGGAGATTTGCAAAGAAGCGGCCTTGCAGCTTATGCCGGCCGAAGAATTTGCCATAAGCGACGAAGTATGGAGCGCCAGCACCGATATGGGGGATTTATCTTGCCTAATGCCGGTGGTGCATCCTTATGCAGGCGGCAGCACGGGCAACCCCCACGGCAATGATTACGAGATATCCGACCCCGAGGCAGCCTGCGTGGTGAGCGCCAAATGGCAGGTGTTGATGCTGCGCCTGCTGTTGCAAAACGACGCCGCCCGCGCCAAACAAATTGTGGCGGAGTATAAGCCGCCGTTTTCCTCTAAAGAAGCGTTTTTAACCTATTTAGACAGCTTAAACACCAACGGCGACCGCATTGTGTACAAAGAGGACGCTGCCGAGATCCGTTTGTAATTTTCACAAAAACGTCGTAGGGGACGGCGCCCACGACGTCCCGGATTGTTTTAAACCCAAAGGAGGTAAGCCCTATGGAAACCGACGAAAAACGCATCCGCCGACTGCAAGACAAGGCGCTTACCTTGCCTTTGCTGCCCGGCGTGTATTTTATGAAGAACGCCGCAGGCACCGTTATTTACGTGGGCAAGGCCCGCGCCCTTAAAAATCGGGTCAGCCAGTATTTTACCGCCCTGCATCGGCACACCCCCAAGGTGTACCAAATGGTTATGCACGTGCAGGATTTTGAGTACGTGGTGTGCGACAGCGAGTTTGAAGCGCTGATGCTGGAGTGCTCTATGATTAAGCAGTACAGCCCCAAATATAATATTCTGCTTAAGGACGATAAGGGCTACCATTATATTAAAATCACCTGGGGCCCGTGGCCTGCAATGAAGGC
>CAZUJI010000112.1:0-5386 GCA_964620235.1 uncultured Eubacteriales bacterium | reverse complement strand
TATATTAATGAATTATATAGTTTTGTAAACGTAATTAATTCTAATGCAACTAAATACGATTTAACTTATTTAACAAGTGACAAAAAGATTGCGTATGTAAATGAATATAACAAATTAGTAATAAAAAAAATAGGTGAAGTTGATATTACGTTAAATGATAATGTAACAAGCCTAGAAAAAACAGTACATTTAATCATTTATAATAAAATATTAATTGATAAAGATAGTCCGATAATTCTAAAAGGTGCGGATGCATCATATGATGAAACTACTAATGTATATAGTATTACTAACGGATATTCATCAAAATTAAAAGTAAATTTCCTAACTGAATCTACATATAAAGAAGTAACTTATTCTTCTTCTAATGAAAAAGTATTAAGTGTTGGTAAGGATGGTACTCTTACTCCACACTCCGTAGGAGAGGCAACTATTACCATTATATGTAATGATAATATGCAAGAAAAAATCGAAATAAATGTTAATATAAAGATCAAACAACAACCATTAATTAAAGACTTATCAAGCTTCTTCTACAAGGTAAGAAAAGCCTTAGGTCACTTTGGTGCATTCCTAGTATTAGGTATTTTCTCTACTTTAACTTACATGTTATTCTTTACAAAGAAAAAATGGTTATTCTCTGTACCACTTAACTTTATATTAGGATTTGCTTTAGCATTTTTGACTGAATATATTCAAACATTTGTTCCTGGAAGAAGTGGTGTATGGAGTGATGTTGTAATTGATTTCAGTGGATTCTTGTGTTCCGCAATAACATTTACAATAGGAATCTTTATTGTTTACATAATTAAATATATTCAAAATAGAAAATTAAAAAAAGATGTAATGTAATTGGAGGCTACTGAAAAAGATTTAACTTTTGCATCATGAAACTGAACAAAAAAAGTAGAAAGAAAATTAGGAATATTTCTTAAATTCTTTCTACTTTTTGTATGTACATAAATATTGACTCATTGTATTTAATTGTTTTTTTCATTTTTAAGTTTCATAATTCGTTTTAAATTAACGACAAAAATCGAAATACCCGCTTGTAGAGTCATTCCGTGTAATCCTGAATATGAAGTATGAATATAGCCATGACTGTTTTTAAGTTCTGCGTTTTTTGCCTCTATCTTATATCTTTCATGAGCGAGTTCTTGATATTCTGGCAACATTTGATTTTCGTTATGTTCTTTATGGATTTCAGACATTTTGATAGTAACTGAATATGTTCTAGAGTTTCCACCTTTATATCCACACTTATCTTTTAATGGACATTTTTTACATTTATTGACATTAAAAAAATATGTCTCGTAAGTAGGAACATTAGGGTCTTTTTTTCTAGTATTGTGTCCTACTTTTTTAAAAGCGATATGACCAGCTGGACAAACAAACATTTTACCATCTTTATTATAAGAAAATTCTAATTCTGTTAAACGTCTAGGTCCCTCGGTTATAGTTTTACTTAATTTTGATACAAGTTTGATTTGATTATTTTTACTATATTCAATATTTTCTTTTTCAGAATAAGCACCATCACCAACAACATTTTCTACCTTAACACCATTTTGTTCTGTTTTTTCAACTAATACTGGTAATTCTTTCCCATCGTGTTTTTCCCCTGTTGTAACTGTAACGGCAGTAATGATTCTTTCTGGAGTCATAGCAATGTGAGTTTTATAGCCAAAAAAAGATGAATCAGCAGTTTTGTTACCTTTTTTAGCTTCAGGATCTTTAGACATTTCTAATTCTTCATTAGTATCATCAATAGCTTCTTGAAGTAAATTAATAGTCTCATTGATGTTTTGATATAGCATTAATGTCTCATTTTTTTTAATTAAATCAACTACTTTTTGACAATAATCAGTGACATTTTCATATAATCCTATTTGACTATTATCTGGCTTTTTTGGCATTTTAGTAGTATAAGATTCGTCAATATCATAAACTTTTTTTCTTAAATTTTTACAAACCTCAAGTAAGTATTCTCTAGCAGTTTTAGAGTTATATCTAGCATCAGAGTGAGTAGAATCAACAATTATAGTGTTGGAAAGTTTAATTCCATTTTCTTTAGCTATTTTTACGCTTTTAGAAATAAGCTCATCCATAATTGAATCATTCTTCATTCGAAGTTTTCTGAATTTAGTTAATGAAGAAGCATCGATAACATCATCTTCAGGAGCTAAGCCTAAGAAGAACTTAAAAGCCATATCTGTTTTAGCACGGTTAACAACATCTCTATCAGAAAGTTCATACATTCTTTTAAGAAATAAGTATTTAAACATAACTTGTGGTTGATATCCCGGTCTACCGTTATCAAGAGTATACATTTCTTTTAACATTTCATCTACAAAAGAAAAATCTACAAGTTCCGCAAGTTGACGTAATTCATGATTTTGAGGAATAATAATATCATATAAACCAATATATGGACTTAATACAAAAGACTGTTGTTTAATCATTTCCATCACTCATTTCTATATTTATATCATAGATATAATATAAAAAATATAAAAAAGCGATAAATTTTGACGAAAAATAAAAGAGATATGAATTAACATATCTCGATTATTAAGTGTTTTGAGACTTTTCAGCAGCCTCTGTAATTGGCATCTTCTTTTATTATAAAAATTATTCAATTAAAACATATCCACCAGTTTTATCTTCAGTAAATTTCGCAGTTGGATTAACACCCGGCATTTGTAAAATAAGTGATAAAACAGAATTATTTTCAAATACTCCAATAAAATCAATAACTACTTCTTTAGCCTCAGAATTAACAATAATCCATTCTTCATCAATTGTATTTGACATATAAGTTAAAAGTGATGAAATCTCATCATCATTTAATGCTACACTACCAAAACGAACAGCATTAATATCAAAAGTAACTTTTAAACCATTTGTATCTTTATGATTTAAATCTAAATTTAAAAGTAATGATTCTCCATTAGCTGAAAGAGTTAAATAAAATGATAAATGATCTTCTTTTATATCAACATAAATCGATTCAACAGAAATATAAGATATATAATGTTTATCATCTTCTTTTCTAATAAAACAATACATTTCTCCGACTAAATCATTTTGTAATAAAATTTCATTCCAATTCTTTTCAGTTAATTTAAGACCACTGAAAACTCCAGTATATTGATTTGTAAATACATCAATAATAGTGTATTTTTCATATTCAATAATTCCTAAATAAGAGCTATTATCAGTAATTCCAATAGTAGATAAATTAATTTTATCGACTTCTTTTTGCTTATCTTCACTTAATTTTTCATAACCTTTTACTAAATATGTCGCTACTAAGTTTGCATTATCACTTGAAATAATATTATTATCTAGTAATTGTTCGACTTTATCACTTACACTATCAAAATCAATTGTATAAGGAATAGAGGCATCTGTATTCGAATCAAAGTCTAGTTTATCTAAATCAATATCTACACCAATTCCTTCTAATGAATTTGTAGCTTGAATTAAATCACTATTTCTTAAAATAAGTGATAACAATGTGTGGTGTAAATCCATATCTTCACTTTCCTTTATCATATCACTTAGTAACATATCTTTAAATGTATCAAGCGATATACTAACAGTAACATTACTATCATTAATAGTAACTGAAACACCTGAATTAATTAGATTTTCCGCAAACATTTTATTTAAGCTTTCTTTATCAATTTTTAAACTATTGATTAACTTAGTTTCTAAATTAATTTTACCAACACTTACTTTACTAATATGAAAAATCAACTCATCATTTACTAATTCATAATCAAAATCACCTTTAAGTGACGAATTAAACCCCATAAATGAGATATAGGAATTAAACTTAATTGTTCTAATATCTGTAACACTAACATAAGCAGTTTTAATATTAAAACCAAATCCACTAGCACTATCATTTATTTTTTTTGCAGTTGACTTACGAATTATACTCATTTGTTCATCTGTTAAAACTAATTCGATTCGTTTCGTTTCTTTAGTATTTTCTAAACCTTTTGAAACTAAGGCATTTATATCAAACTCAACTGTTTCACTATTAATTAAATAATCAGGCTCACTAACATTATTATCATATAACAAAACGATAAAAACTCCGAGAGCTACAATTAAAATAATTAACAAAAAGAAAATTAGTTTAAATAAAAATTTAATTAACTTAAACAACTACATCATCCCTTCCTTTTTAAGTAATTCATAATAAAGTTCGAACACTACATCACATAAATCAAAGTCATACACAACATTAATTGTATCTTCTTCTTGATCGATTAAAAACACTAACGCTTCATCCTCACCAACACCATCGAGTTTTGTGATTGGTTTTAAAATCGCATATAATTCATTCTTATAAGGAATAACAGCGATTTGATCAAAAGAAATCACCTCACCACTTTCACCTAGACACTCAATAACTTCCTCACAATCAGGATCAAGTAACATTTCAACTACGGACATTTCATTATTCATTTTCTATTTCTCCTTTTTAATATCTTAATAATTTTTTCAATCTTTTTTGCATTAAATAAATAATCTTCCTCATTATTACAATTAGGCACATGAATAAATAAAGATTTATTAGGGTAGTTATATAATAAATGATAATACAAATTATTACAAACAAAACGCCCTGCGTCATAAGAAAATTTCACATATTCTTCTAATAATTTTAATTCAACTTTAGTCTGGATTTCTTTTGGACCTTCTTTAATAATAACTTCATCTTTTTTTAAAACACCATTATTATCACAAATTGAACATGAAGAAAGATTTCTAGCAATAACTTCTAAAGTTAACTCATCTCTTTTTCTTGCCTCACCCATTGCGATAATAAAGTCAAATTCATCAAAATTATAATTTCTACTAATTTCTTTGTAACATTCATCATATAAAACATCAATAACTAATTTTTCAACACCATTAAGATATTTTAAAACTTCCATAGAAAAATTATTTTCTAGATTATTAAAAGGTTTAAAAGCGGTAACCAAAAATTTCATATAAATCACCTAAATCATCTTATTTATATCTACATTATAACTAATAAAAATAAGAAAAAAAAGACTTAACTTTTTAAATAAAGTTAAACCTTTATTTTACAGCCCCATCAACAACACCTTTTATAATATGTTTTTGGAACAAAATATAAATAATAATTATCGGAATTAAACTCATCGTTATAATTGCCATTGTCGCGCCTAGATCAACCGTTCCATAACTACCTTGTAGATACTGAATATGAATTGGAATAGTTCGATAAAGTGTTCTATCTAAAGTTAAATATGGTAATAAGTAATCATTCCAAATCCACATAATTTCTAAAATAGCTACTGAAATATAGATTGGTTTACAAATTGGCATAATTACTTTAAAA
>CAZUJI010000111.1:0-5442 GCA_964620235.1 uncultured Eubacteriales bacterium | reverse complement strand
CGAGGCACAAAACACAGCCAATACTTTGTGTATTGGCGAGTATTTTAACGAAGCATAGACGAAAATCCGCCCGTGGAAATCAGGTTCGGATTGCTCGTGTTTGCTTAAAAATCCGCAGGAGTTCTTTGGCGACGCCGTCTTGGGTGTTGGGGCCGATGACGCGGTTGGCGATGGTCTTTACTTCCGATAGGGCGTTGCCCACCGCCACGCCAACCTGGGCCTTTTGCAGCATTTCCATATCGTTGCCGTTGTCGCCAAAGGCGGTAATGTGGTCAAAGCCGTACATTTCGGCCAAGCGGCAAATGCCGTTCCACTTGCCGGCCGCGGCCGAAAACACCTCTAAAAACATATTACCGGGGTGGTAGGTGTCGTGATAATACGCGTAGCGTATACCCTCGATTTTTTCCAGCCGTTGCACCACAGGGTCTAATGCAGCGGCGGTGTCTAAGCTGTTCAGTTGCACGCATTTGCCCCCGGGGATATAAGCCGCCGCAGGGCCAAAGCTGCGGTACCGCCCCTGCCGTTGGGTCACGAATTCGCGGTCTATCTCATTACAAAGGCGGGTGTAATGCACGTCAAATTCGGTGCCCTCTAAGGTGTACAAAAAGGGCGGGCGGTGGCAGTCTAAAAAGGCCTGCACCACCTGCAAGGCAACTTCGTCGGGCAAATAGGCCACAAATTTGTGGGTTTTGGTGGCGGTATCGGTAATGCAAACGCCGTTCATCATTACCGCAGGCACCCTAAGGCGCAAGGGGGCAATAATGGGCGCCGCCGAGGATATACTGCGGGCGGTGGCCAGGGTAATGGGCATACCCGCAGCGCTTAAGCGGTTAACGGTATCTACCGTAAAGTCGCTCAGAGTAGCCCTGGGGGTAAGCAGGGTGCCGTCTAAATCACAAATATATAAGGGCTTCATCTTGTCACCTAATTTTGCTTGCGCACCACGGCGTATTCGTCGTCTAACCTAAAAAAGGGGCAGTCCTTTTGCCCCGAGGACACAAAGCGGATATACTCGTCCTCGTCCATATTGGCAAGGCAGGTGTAATCCTCGTACTCTTCGTCGTACACGTAATAAACACATTGCTCGCAGTTCATAGCGCGGCCTCCTATTCGGGTATATTATAATGGATGCTTGCCCATTTTACAAGCCGTTTTGGGGGCGCAAATAAAAATGTAGATTTTTTGAAAAATGTGTGGTATACTGAAAAAAATAGTAAAAAAGGCCCCGTTTTGGGCGCCGAAAGGTGGAATTTCTTTGAAATGCCCGTTTTGCGGATACTCCGAAAGCAAGGTTATTGACTCCCGCCCCACAGACGAGGGCGAGCGCATCCGTCGCCGTAGAGAATGCATTAAATGTCAAAAACGCTTTACCACCTACGAGATTGTAGAAAGTCTGCCCATTATCGTTATTAAAAAAGACCGCTCCCGCGAGCCCTTTGACCGCGACAAGCTGCTCAACAGCATGCTGCGCGCCTGCGACAAGCGGGCGGTATCTATTGCCACGCTGGAGCACACCGTCAGCGAGATTGAGTCGGCGCTGCAAAACTCTTTAGAGCGAGAGGTATCGTCGGATAAAATCGGCGCTATGGTTATGGACCGGTTAAAGGAGATTGACGAGGTTGCCTACGTGCGCTTTGCCAGCGTTTACCGCCAGTTTAAAGACATTAACACCTTTATGGACGAGTTAAACAAGCTGATTACCACAAAATAGACCCTTTTGCCACCCGTAACGGGTGGCTTTTTTCTTTCTTTTTACGTGAACTTATCCACAAAACAGTTGCAGTGTATAGCAGAATTTGGTATAATAATTTAATAAAATGCCGTAATGTGTCAAAAAGGAGGTTTGGGTATGTTTTGCCGCTTAAACAGCGTGGGGTTGTTCGGTATAGAGTCGTATATGGTAGACGTAGAGGCCGACGTTTCCAGCGGCCTGCCCGCCTTTGACATTGTGGGCCTGCCCGACACGGCGGTGAAGGAATCCCGCGACCGCGTGCGCAGCGCCATAAAAAACAACCATTTTAATTTTCCTTTAGGTCGCATTACCGTAAATTTGGCCCCTGCCGATATCCGTAAAGAGGGCTCGCTGTACGACCTGCCCACCTTTATTGCCATTTTGGCCGCCACCAACCAGCTGCACACCCGCTTGGAGGACGCCGCCTTTATCGGCGAGCTGGCCTTAGACGGTCAGGTGCGCCCGGTAAAGGGTCTGCTGGCTATGGCCATTGAGGCGCAAAAGCGGGGTATAAAGCGCTTTTTTGTACCGGCTGAGAACGCCGCCGAGGCCTCGGTGGTGCAGGGGATAGAAATTTACCCCGTGCAAAGCGTGCTGCAGCTGGTGGCACACCTGCAGGGCAAGCAAAGCATTGCGCCGGTAGAGCCCTATCGGCCGGAGGATGCGCCCTTGGTTTTTGCCCCGGATTTCAGCGAGGTTAAGGGTCAGTACGCCGCCAAAAAGGCCTTAGAGGTGGCGGCGGCCGGCGGGCATAATATTTTAATGATCGGCCCGCCCGGGTCGGGTAAAAGTATGCTGGCCAAGCGCCTGCCCTCGATTTTGCCCGAGATGACCTTTGCGGAGTCTATAGAAACCACGAAAATTCACTCGGTAGCGGGAATTTTACCCCCCGAGGTGCCCATTATTACCAAGCGCCCCTTCCGTGCGCCCCACCACACCGTATCCAACGCGGGGTTGTCGGGCGGCGGCAGTATTCCGCGGCCGGGGGAGATTTCGCTGGCCCACAACGGCGTGCTGTTTTTAGACGAGCTGCCCGAGTACTCTCGCGGCGCTATGGAGGCACTGCGCGCCCCCTTGGAGGACGGCGTGGTCACCATATCCCGCGCGGCGGGGAGCCTGACCTACCCCTGCTCGATTATGCTGGTGGCGGCTATGAACCCCTGCCCCTGTGGCTTTTACGGCCACCCCACCAAGCAATGCACCTGCTCCCCCGGGGCAGGCAAGCGGTATTTGTCCCGCATTTCGGGGCCTATGCTTGACCGTTTTGATTTGCACATTGAGGTGCCGCCGGTAGATTTTACCGAGCTGAACAGCGCCGCTCCTGCCGAGTGCTCAGCCGATATTCGCACCCGGGTAAACAAGGCGAGGCAAATTCAAACGGCCCGTTACAGCGGCAGCGGTGTGTTTTGCAATGCTCGCTTGACCCCTGCGCTGCTAAAAAAGCACTGCGTTTTAACCGACCGTGCCTCGGCCACGCTGCAAATGGCCTTTGAAAAGTTAGGCCTTTCGGCCCGCGCTTACGACCGCTTATTAAAGGTAGCCCGCACCCTGGCGGATTTAGACGGCGCCGAGAAAATCGACACCACCCATATCTCCCAGGCCATTCATTTTCGCAGCTTAGACCGAAAATATTGGAATTCTTAACAAAAATCCCCTGTTTGAGGGTATAGAATACATATTTCTTACGAAATTATAAAAAATAACGGTTACCTCTTGATAACTCTACCAAAATGGTATACAATAAAACTACTCCCTATATAAAGAAGGAAAAAGCTATGCAAAAACGGATTTATGCAGATAATGCAGCCACCACCCGATTAGACCCTCGGGTGCTGGAGAAAATGATGCCCTATTTAACCGAGCAATACGGCAACGCCTCCAGCCTTTACGCCTTTGGCGGGCAAAGCAAGGCCGCCGTTGAAGCTGCCCGCGCCCAGATTGCCGCGTGCATTGGCGCCCTGCCGCAGGAGATTTATTTTACCAGCGGCGGCAGCGAGTCGGACAACTGGGCCATTAAAGGCGCCGCCCGTGCTATGGCTAAAAAGGGTAAAAAGCATATTATATCCTCGGCCTTTGAGCATCACGCGGTGCTGCACACCCTAAAGGCGTTGGAAAAAGAGGGCTTTACCGTTACGCTGTTGCCGGTGCACCAAAACGGCATTGTTCGTATAGAAGAATTAGAGGCCGCCGTTACCCCCGAAACCGGCCTGGTAACCGTTATGTTTGCCAATAACGAGATTGGTACCCTGCAGCCGGTGGCTGAGATTGGCGCGCTGTGCCGTCAAAGGGGCATTTGGTTCCATACCGATGCGGTGCAGGCCGTAGGTCACGTGCCGGTAGACGTTGCCGGGATGCAAATAGATATGCTTTCGATGTCGGCCCATAAGTTCCACGGCCCCAAGGGTATGGGCGCGTTGTATATTAAAAAGGGCATTGTGCTGCCCAACCTGATCGACGGTGGCGCCCAAGAACGCTCTCGCCGCGCCGGCACCGAAAATACCGCCGGCATTGTAGGTATGGCCGAAGCGTTGCGCCTTGCCGTAGAAAATATGGATGAAACTGCCCAACAGCTTACCGCCATTCGCAACAGGGTAGTTGAAGGGGCTTTAAAAATCGAACGCTCCCGCGTGAACGGCGATATGGACCACCGCCTGCCCGGCAACGTAAGCCTGTGCTTTGAGGGCATTGAGGGTGAGTCGCTGCTTTTGATGTTAGATTTAAAGGGCATTTGCGCTTCGTCGGGCTCGGCCTGTACCTCCGGCTCGTTAGACCCAAGCCACGTGCTGCTGAGCATTGGCCTAAAGCACGAGGTGGCCCACGGCTCGCTGCGGCTGAGCTTTTCGGAAGAAAACAGCTTAGAGGATGCCGACGCCATTTTAGAGGCGTTGCCCCCCATTATTGACAGACTGCGTGAGATGTCTCCGCTTTGGGATAAAATCAAGAAGGAAGAAGGAACAAGCAATGTACACTGAGAAGGTTATGGAGCATTTTGTTAACCCCCACAATATGGGCGAGATGCCCGATGCCGACGCCGTAGGCGAGGTAGGCAACGCCAAGTGCGGCGACATTATGCGTATGTATTTAAAAATTGAAAACGACCGTATTGTAGACGTTAAGTTTAAAACCTACGGCTGCGCCTCGGCCATTGCCACCAGCAGCATTGCTACCGATTTGGTTATGGGCAAAACCCTGCAAGAGGCTTTGCAGCTTTCCAACCAAACGGTGGTAGATATGTTAGGCGGTTTGCCGGCGCATAAAATTCACTGCTCGGTATTGGCAGAGCAGGCTATAAAATCGGCCATTGCTAACTACTACCGCAGCCGCGGTGTAGACCCCGACCCCATCGTTGGCAAGATCTGCGACTGCGAGGATTGCCACTCCTGCACCGAGTAACCCGGCGTTTTTGGGGTATGCTAATACCCAACACCCACCCCCTACTGAAAGGATGATAGTATGGATTTTGTACAAGGTTCTTGGAACCATATGATTGACCTGCGGGATTTTATCGTGCGCAACTACACCCCTTATGATGGGGACGACAGCTTTTTGGCCGGCCCCACGAAGCGTACCACCGAGCTGTGGAATCAGGTGCGCGATTTAATGCAAACCGAGCGGGAGCGCGGCGGCATTTACGATATTGACGAAAAGACCATTTCCACCATTTCGGCCCACGCCCCCGGGTATATTGATAAAGACCGTGAGCAGATCGT
>CAZUJI010000110.1:0-5461 GCA_964620235.1 uncultured Eubacteriales bacterium | reverse complement strand
TACTATTCCGCATCCTTGCGTTTACAAATTTTAATGATAGAATTATAGCACATTCCAAAGGGTTTGTCAATATGATTTTTTGAAAAAGAAGCGAAATGTCGCACCTTCTTTTTATACAATAATATCGGCAAATTTGCCCCGCACAAAGGCGCACAGGGCTTTGGGGTCTACCTGAATTTGCCGCCCCACCCTGCCGGCGCTGACGTAAAACAAATCCAAAGCCTCGGCGGTGGTGTCAAAGACGGTGGGAAAGGCTTTTTTCATCCCCACCGGGGAGCAACCGCCGTGGATGTACCCGGTCAAGGGTAAAAGATCTTTTTGCTTAAGCATTGCCAGGGATTTTACCCCCACCGCTTTGGCTGCGGCTTTTAAATCCAGCGTTTGGGCTACGGGAATCACAAACACGAAGTGCTCGCCCTTGCCGCCCTCGGTTACCAGAGTTTTAAACACGTGGGTTGGGTCCTCGCCCAGCACCCCGGCAATGCGGACGCCCTCGGTAAGTGCAGGGTCGTAGGAGAAATCGGTAAAGGGAATTTTTTCTTTTTCTAAAATGCGCATTACGTTGGTTTTATCGTTTTTTGCCATAGGAATCACCTTCTTAAATTCAGTTTACCATACCCTGCGGGCTTTTGCAACGGTGGTGGCAGAATTTGGCCTATTCCCCTACCTCTTTGCGTATGGTAAAATTCTATGTGCATATATGCTATATTTTTGAAAAAGGAAGTGACGGACATTCGCAAATTATGTTCTTTGATTTTAAGCTTTGCCCTTGCGGGCGCATTGCTTTTGACCCCCACAACAGCCCAAGCAACTACGGCTACCTCAGCGGCGGGGGCGGTAACGGTGGCGGCGGGACGGCTGAACGTGCGCAGCAGCGCCTCTACCACGGCTACGGTGCTGACCACCCTACCCAAGGGCGGGTATATTACCCTGCTGCAAAAATCGGGCAGCTGGTGGCAGGTGGAGTACGCCAAGGGTAAAACAGGTTACTGCCACGCCGATTACATTACCGCCATTGAGGGTAAACCGACAACGGTAAATATTGGCTATGGCTCTTTAAATATTCGCAGCGGCGCCGGTACAAATTACAGCCGCATTGGCACACTGCAAAAGGGCGAGACGGTTTTACTGCTCTCTACCGCAAAGGGTTGGAGCCGTATACTCTACCACGGCACAAGCGTCGGCTACGTAAGCGCAGAATATTTGTCCGACGGGCAAGGCTCTGCTTATAAGGCGATTTCTCTGTCGGTGCCCTATTACAGCCAAACGGACAGCCGTTGGTCGGGGGTGAAAATCGGTTCCTCGGGGGGCACCATTGGCACCATTGGCTGCGCCACCACCGCCATTGCTATGGTGGAATCTTACCGTAGCGGCAGCATCATTACCCCTGCGGCAATGGTGAAAAAGCTCAAATACACCGCCGGCGGCAGCGTATACTGGCCCAGCCATTATACGGCGGCTACAAACAGCGGGTATTTACAGAGCATTTACCGCCAGCTGCAGCAGGGCAAGCCTGTGTTATTTGGCGCCAAAAACGTCTACGGCGGGCAACACTGGGTGGTGGTAACCGGCTATAGCGGCGGCAGCAGCTTAACGGCGGCAGGGTTTAAAATAAACGACCCCGGCACCAAAAGCCGAACAACGCTGCAGCAATTTTTAAACGCCTACCCCCATTTTTACAAGTATTTTACCTATTAAAAAGGCCGCGGTATTCCAATTGGCGTATCGCGGCTTTTTTATTGGTGTCTTTAGACGTGGAAATACCCCCCATTCTAACGGGGAAGATAAAAGAGCCGAGCGCTCTCTTGTCTCCCCTTGTCAGGGGAGGTGTCAGTGGCGAAGCCGCAGACGGAAGGGTAGTTGTGGTTATCTCTCCCTCAGTCTCGCATACGCTCGCCAGCTCCCTCATCAGAGGGAGCCAAGAAAAACGGAGCGTATTGCCCGTTTGCAGATAGCAGTGCTTGTGATGCGCTAATATAGGGGCTAAGCCGGTATTAACCCTTTCATACTCAGGGTAAACTCGGCCGAGAGCACGTTGGGGGTGCACAGGCGGCCGTCGGCATCGGCCAAGGGCAGGCCTAAGCTTTCGCGGTCTGCACCGCACCAAAATTCGCTTTGCATACCCTCAATTTTAACGTAGCCATCCTCCCGCAGGGTAATAACGGCGTGCACCGGCTCGGTAAAATAAATATTACGGTGGGCTTGGGGGTACTGCTGGTAAATCTCGGCGGGCAGGTAGCCCTGATGCCCCGGGTCGCCAATCCATTCCGAGGAAGCGGAGTTTAAATCCAAATAGGCAATGCCGTCTAAAATGCGCAAATTGTCACGGTGGTGGTGACCGTTAACGGCCATAAGAATACGCTGTCTGTCGCTGTTGGCGCGGCGGAACATCGCCCAAATTTTTTGCTGCTCAGCAAACAGCATACCGCTGTGCACCCGCTCTAAGCTTTGGTGACTGAACAGCACACAGGGGTAAGGAGAATCCATAATGGTTTGCTCTAACCAGGCAAATTGGTCTTCGCCCATAGTCACCAACGCCTGCTTTTCGGGGGTTCTGAAGGAATTGGCGCTGCTGTAGGGCACTGTTTTGCCATCTACCAGCATATTGTTCAGGTCTAACACGATAAAGCGAAAGCCGTTGCAATCAAAAAAGTAATAGCCGCTTTTTAAGCCGTAGCCAGCCAGGGCGTCCTCGTGACTATCGAACTGATACTCGTGGTTGCCCATACAATGGTAGGTGGGCATAGGAAATTCGGCGTATTGCTTGACAATTTCGGGATTATTGCCGTGAACGGGGCCGTGGCAAAGGTCACCGCAATGGATGACGAAATCCACCTTATTTTGCTCGGCGCGCTCCCGAATTTTTTGCAGCCGCTCTTTGGCAAAGGTCGGGAACGGGTCGTGGTGGTGCAAATCGGCAAATACCGAAAATTTAACTTGTCGCATAACGCTCACCTCCCCATAACTATAGCACATTCCAAAGGGCTACGCAATGGATTATTGCATCAGTTTATGGATTTTAAATTCTTAACATTTGCTTATAAGTTTTAGGCGTATATTGACAAATTTCGCCCTTTTTTGTATACTGAAGGCGTCGGGCAGGGGTAGATTTTATTGCCCGACAAATTGAGGAGAAAAGAAGATGGTTTTGTGGAGTTTTTGGGTAGAATTCTGCAGATTTTAGACACGGGTATGCCTAAGCCTCAGATGTACGGCTGGTTCCATTTGCTGTGGTTTGCCATTTCAATTGTGGCCGGTATTCTGCTTTGCCGCTTTTTTAAGGAGGGCACCGAAAAGCAGGCCCGCACCGTTGTTTTGGTAACGGCCGTTTCGGTAATTGTGTTAGAGGTTTACAAAATGATCAACTACACCTTCACATACGAGGACGGAAAGATTATTGCCGATTTTCAGTGGTACGCCTTCCCCTTCCAGTTCTGCTCTACGTCTATGTACGTGGGGCTGCTGGCGGGGTTGACCAAAAAGGGCAAGGTACACAGCGCTTTGTGCGCGTATTTGGCCACCTTTGCGGTGTTTGCGGGGGCCTGCGTTATGTTTTATCCGGTGTCGGTATTTATCAGCACCATTGGTATTAACATTCAAACTATGATTTGCCACGGGTCGATGTTAAGCGTTGGTATATACCTTTTGTACACCGGCTACGTAAAAATCGAGCACAAGACCATTTTAAAGGCGCTGCCGGTATACGCCGTTGCGGTAGGCTTGGCGGTAATTATGAACGAGCTTGCCCACCAAAGCGGGCTTTTAGAGCGCGAGACCTTTAATATGTTCTTTATCAGCCCCTACTGCGAGCCCTCGCTGCCGGTATACTCGCTGGTGCAGGCGGTGGTTCCCTTCCCCTGGTGCTTATTGATTTACATAGGCGGGTTTACGGCAGGGTCATACGTTATTTTACTGCTGGCAATGCTTATCAAGCGCGTTGCCAAAACCTGCGGTGCAAAATCAGCAAAGGCCGTAGCCATTGCCCCGCAAAATAAGGAAGCTGAGAAAATTGAAGAAGAAATTACTGTTTAAACGAATTCTGACCGTTATGCTATGCCTGGCGGTGCTGGGTACGGCGGCGGTATTTGGTGTAAACGCCTACGTAAAGCAAAGCGGCGGCGCAATGATTGTTTTGCCCGAAGAGATAGACGAGGGTGTGCAGTTTGACTGCATTTTGGTGCTGGGCTGCCTGGTAAAAGAGGGTGGCCGCCCCAGCGATATGCTGGCCGACCGTTTACGCCGAGGCGTAGAGCTTTACAAGGCCGGTGCGGCGCCAAAGCTGTTAATGAGCGGCGACCACGGTCGGGTAGAATACAACGAGGTGGGTGCAATGAAGCAATACGCCATAGACCAAGGGGTGCCCTCGCAGGACGTATTTATGGACCACGCGGGCTTTTCTACCTACGAGAGTATTTACAGAGCGCGCTCGATTTTTGGGGCAAAAAGCATACTGATTGTTACCCAAGAATACCACCTGCCCCGCGCGTTATACATTGCCAAAAGCTTTGGCTTGCAGGCGCAGGGTGTGGCTGCCGATTACCGCAGCTATGCCGGCCAGGCCGGACGGGACACCCGCGAGATTTTGGCCAGGGTAAAGGATTTTGGCACCTCGCTATTTCGGCCGGAGCCCACCTTTTTAGGCACGGGGATTCCCATTAGCGGTAACGGTGATTTAACCAACGATTAAGCTGTATTTTTCACACGGCCGGCACCCAAAATGCGGTGTCGGCTATTTCGTTTTTGAAATTGTTAAATTTTTATCAAAATAGACCTGTAACGTATTGACATTTACAAAAAATCCTTTACAATAAAAGGTAGCGAATTGCTAAAAAATTACGAAAAGAGGAAACGATTATGGCAAACAGATTTGTTTTGAACGAAACTTCTTACCACGGCGCTGGCGCCATTCAGTCTATTCCGGCTGAAATTAACGGCAGAGGCTTTAAAAAGGCTTTTGTAGCATCTGACCCTGACCTTGTAAAATTCGGCGTTACCAAAAAGGTTACCGACGTTTTAGAGGCTGCCGGTATTGCCTACACCCTGTTTACCGATATTAAACCCAACCCCACCATTGAGAACGTACAAGCCGGCGTAGAGGCCTTTAAGGCCTGCGGCGCAGACTGCATCGTAGCCATTGGCGGCGGCTCTTCTATGGACACCGCTAAGGCCGTAGGTATTATCATTCGCAACCCCGAATTTGCTGACGTGCGCAGCTTAGAGGGTGTTGCTCCCACCAAAAACCCCTGCGTGCCCATTATTGCCGTGCCCACCACCGCCGGTACCGCTGCAGAGGTTACCATTAACTACGTTATTACCGACGTGCAAAACAACCGCAAAATGGTTTGCGTAGACGTTCACGATATCCCCGTTGTTGCCGTGGTTGACCCGGATATGATGGCCACCATGCCCAAGGGCTTAACCGCCGCCACCGGTATGGATGCTTTGCCCCACGCCATTGAGG
>CAZUJI010000109.1:3591-5483 GCA_964620235.1 uncultured Eubacteriales bacterium | reverse complement strand
TTCTCAAGGTCGTACCGTAAACTTTAAGAATACGGTAATTATTATGACGTCAAACATCGGCGCCCGATTAATTACCGACAAAAAGGCCGCCTTTGGCTTTGCCCAGGCAGACAGCGAGGACGAGCGCTCCATAGAACGGGTAAAAGAAGACGTGTTGGGTGAATTAAAATCCACCTTCCGCCCCGAATTTTTAAACCGTGTTGACGATATTATCGTGTTCCAAAAGCTTTCGCATCAAGATATTTGCGAAATTGCCAAACGGATGCTATCCACACTGCAAAAGCGCTTAGGTGGGTTAGGTATTCAAATTACCTTTGATGATACCGCCGTTTCTGCCGTGGCCGATGCAGGCTTTGACCCGGTGTACGGTGCTCGCCCCTTGCGCAGAGCCATTCAAAGCCATATTGAGGACAAATTGAGTGAGCTGATGTTAGATGGTACGGTGACCGGCGGCGATAGCGTAACTTGTAAATACGCAAACGGTGCATATCTCTTTGAAAAATAAATAGCGGGGACAAGGCGCCTCTCATAAACTAAAGAGAGGTGGTACAAATGCCCAAACTGTTTTTGACATCTGCGTTAAATGATGATAAAATATGTGCAGCAGGTGATGCGGTAGGTGTACATTGCCAAAGTTTTTTAGGTATGCTTACCGCCAGCCTTACAAAAAATAACATAGAGTATCAGGTGGGGCACGGCTCGCTAAACCAATTGGCGCAACAGTGCTCTGCCTATAAACCCGATATTTATTACGGGTTTCGCACCGCCGAATCCCGCGGGCACGACAGCCGCTTTTCGGCTCTTACGGTGTATTCTACCGCGCCCTCTGCGGTGGCGTATCGGGCAGCAGAGCGTATTCGCCGACGTAGGGAAGTGGTGTATCCAAGGTCGGTATTTATCCATCAAAACACGCAAGAGCCCGAGATTTTGCAAATTGCCGCCCCGGTGATATTAGACCAAATCGTTTTTCACGATCATCCCGAAGAGGCGTTGTGGTTTCATAAAAATATGCAGGTGCTGGCCGAGTCGGTTACTGCGGGGTTTTGTGATTACTTTAAAATTCCTTTTTGCGGCGGCTTAACCGAAAAAATGATAGATTATACCCACAAATATCAAGCGCTTTTGGCCGAAATATCGGCCCTTTTAGAAAAATATAAAGCATAAAGTAAAGGAGAATTACAATGAAAAAAGGACTTATTATTTTATTGGCTGTTTTGGCAGTGGTTGGCCTGTTTGCAGGCTTAATCGTTGGCTCATACAACGGTTTGGTAGATAAGCAAACCACCTTAGATGAGAAAAACGCCGCCATTCAGACCCAACTACAACGGCGTATGGATTTAATTCCCAACCTGGTATCTACCGTAAAGGGCTATGCCGCCCACGAAGAAGAGGTATATACCGCCATTGCCGACGCCCGTTCTGCCTTGGCAGGCGCCAATACCGTAGCCGAGCAGGCCCAAGCCAACAGCGCGCTGGATTCTGCTTTAAGCCGTTTGTTGGTTGTGGTAGAAAATTACCCCGAGTTAAAGGCCAACCAAAACTTTATTCAACTGCAGGATGAGCTGGCAGGCACCGAGAACCGCATTACTCGCGCAAGAGACGAATATAATGCCGCAGCAAAAACCTATAACGCTAAAATTCGTCGTTTCCCCTCCAATCTCATTGCGTCTATGTTTGGTTTTGAAAAGGCGGACTATTTTGAGGCTTCCCAAGGCGCTCAAAATGCACCCGTAGTTGATTTTAATTAACTATGAAAAGGGTAGCTTCATTTATTGCGGCGGTGGCGCTTATATTAACGCTTTTTGCGGGCGCTGCCGAATATCCTTCTATAAAACAATACGTTAACGATTTTGCCGATGTTATTACCGAGCAAGACGAATACGCAATGACCC
>CAZUJI010000109.1:0-3581 GCA_964620235.1 uncultured Eubacteriales bacterium | reverse complement strand
CGAGCAGTTGGCCGAAAAAACCAAGGCCCAGGTGGTTGTGGTTACGGTTCAATCCTTAAACGGCGAAAGTTTAGAGGATTATAGCTATCACTTGGCCAATTCGTTGGGAATCGGCGACAAAAGGTTAGACAATGGTGTTTTGCTGTTATTGTCGTTAGACCCTGAGGAGCGCGGTGTCCGTACCGAAATAGGCCGCGGCTTAGAGGGTGCCATTCCAGACGGTAAAAGCGGCCGCATTACCGACACGTACGGTATGCCTCATTTTGTAGAGGGGGAGTACTCAACCGGCCTGACACAAATGGTTGACTCCATCGTTAACGAAATCTATATAGAGTACGGTGTAGAGCCCGACCCCAATTATCAACCGGTGGGGGAGCGGGATTTCGGCGATGCATCCGCATGTGAAATCATTTCATTTATTATGGTTGTAATCGTGCTGCTTATTTTCTTTTCCGGCGGTCGTCGTGGCCGTGTTCGCTTTTTACCCCTGTACTTCTTCGGCGGTCCCCGATTCCACGGTGGCCACGGCGGAGGGTTTTCCGGCCGTTCCGGTGGCGGTGGATTTGGTGGTTTCTCGGGCGGAGGCGGCAGCTTCGGCGGCGGAGGCAGCTCCCGCAGATTTTAAAATGAAAAAAGACTTGTGTACACGTTTGATATACACAAGTCTTTTCTTTTTTGTTTAAAGAATGGTTCCGCCGCCTACTACGTAATCGTCTTGGTACAGTACCACGGCTTGCCCGCGGGTTACGGCCCGTTGCGGTTGCTCAAATTCAATGTGCAATCGGTCGGGGGCGGTTTGGGTAACGTAGGCCCAATCCTCGGTGTGTTTGTATCGAATTTTTGCTTTCAGTCGCATTGTTCCGTCTATTTTATCAAAGGGAATCAGGTTGATATCGCAAGCGTCTAAGGATTTGGTAAACAAATCTTCATTGCTGCAGAGAATCACCCGATTGTTTTCTATGTCTTTATCCAGCACGTATAAAGGAGCCTTTAGTGATAGCCCTAAACCGCGGCGTTGGCCGGTGGTGTAGTGGATAATGCCCTTATGCTGCCCTAAAACGTTGCCTTGCCTATCGGTAAAATGGCCGGGGATGCTTTGGTAGTTGGCGTACCGCCCAATAAAACCGGCGTAGTCGCCGTCCTTAATGAAGCATATATCCTGGCTGTCGTGCTTTTTGGCATTCACCAACGATTGCTCCTCAGCCATTTGCCGAATTTGCTCTTTGGTGTATTGCCCCAAAGGCAAAAGGGTATGCGACAGCTGCTTTTGTGTTAAAGGAAAGAGCACGTAGGATTGATCTTTAGCCGTGTCAACAGCTTTTTTAAGTAAAAATCGGTCGCCGCTTTGCTCAATTTGCGCGTAGTGGCCGGTGGCAACGTGGCTGTACCCCAACTCTGCCGCTTGTTCCGCAAAGGCGGTGAATTTAATGTGCCGGTTACAGGCAATGCAGGGGTTAGGGGTTAAGCCCTGCAGATATGCGTTAATAAAATAATCAATAACCTTTTGCTTAAATTTACCGGTTAAATCAAACACGTAATGGGGCATATCCAAAGCAACGGCAACGGCCCTGGCGTCGTTAATCTCTGACATTTCATTATCAGTGCAGGGTAGGCCGATATCTTTATTATAAAACATTTTTCCGGTGGCGCCGGCCACGGTACCGGCTTGGCTTTTTACCAAAAGCGCCGCCGCCGAGCTGTCTACGCCGCCGCTCATTGCAATCATTACTTTTTTATCCATAAAAACTCCTTCAGAGTTTGTTTTGTTTATTTTAATAGAATTTCTTGTTGCTTCTTTTTACTGAATCCCGCAAGAATCAGGTTATATGATTTATCAACAAATCCTTTTAGTAAATCATCAGGCGCTTCACCATCGGGTTTGATGGAGTTCCAATGAACTTTATTCATATAGAAACCGGGAATAATGTCAGCATATTGTTTTCTCCAAAATTCGCCTTCAATCGGTTCTAATTTTAAAGTTATATAATATGGCGTATCGTTATTATCAAGGCATACAGCTACAAACATTTTATCGCCTATCATATAACGAACCCAGTTCCAATTTTCGGTGTTTTTTGTTACACCCGGTTTCTCCATTAAATATTCATCAAGCCAAGTATATCTCATATTAAAATTCTGTCCTGCATTATTTCTTTTTTATAAATAAAGAATCGTATTTCCGTCGGGGTCTGTTACAATCAATTCTGTTCCACCCCAAAAAGTTTTATAGGGCTCCGGACAATCAATTCCGGCCGCTTTTATTTTTTCGTATATTTCGTATACGTTTCCGTTAGTGGTGAAGTATAAATTATTGCAGCAAGATTGTTCTTTGCCTTCGGGTATCGTCCATATCCAAATCACAGGTTCTTTTTCGTCGGTGAGCGCAAGGGCGGCACCAAAATAATCATCAGATTCTTTTTCTTGTACTACTCTGAAGCCCAACGCTTTGTAAAAATCAAATATTTTTTGCGGTTGTTTTGAATAATAATTTATTCCGTGAAACTTCATTTTGTAATTTTCCTTCTTTCGAAAAAATTATAGTTCAATTTATTTTATCACATTTTCCTTTGTCTCGCAAGTGCTTATGCACCCATTCCTGGACAAGGGCATATTTTGTAAATAGGGAGGTTCTCCCAATTAAAGGAGGAAAAACAATGGAGTTTTCAAAAACCGAACTGGATCGGCTGCCCTTAACCATGGCCTACGTGCCAATGCAAAGCAATATCAAAGCCTATCCACCGGAAGAAGCACTGCAACGGGGAACGTTATTCCCCGATTTGGATAAACCGTTTATCGGTAAAAAATTAAAAGAATGGTGAGCCTATGAGCGAGAGAGAAAAACTAATGTGTAAACTCTCGGCTGCGCAGTTTGCGGCTTGGGAGCTGCATATCTATTTAGACACCCACCCCCACGACACCGAGGCCATTGCCGCCCATAAAAAGCATATGGCAAAAGCCCGTGAACTAAAGCAAGAGTACGAAACCCGTTTTGGCCCCATTACCACCACAGATATGTATGGCTCGGCCACTTGGGAATGGATCAACAACCCCTGGCCTTGGGATTACTGCGCGGAGGCGAAATAAAATATGTGGCAATATGAAAAGAAACTGCAATATCCAATAAAAATCAAACAAACCAACCCTAAATTGGCCAGTTTAATTTTAAGCCAATACGGCGGTCCCGACGGGGAATTAGGCGCCAGCCTGCGCTATTTAAGCCAGCGCTTCGCAATGCCGTACCCCGAACTGAAAGGCCTATTTACCGACATTGGAACCGAAGAGTTGGCCCATTTAGAGATGATTGGCACAATTGTGCATCAATTAACACGGAATTTAACCGAAGAGGACATTAAAAAAGCCGGCTTTGACGCCTATTTTGTAGACCATACCACCGGTGTGTATCCCGCATCGGCTGCCGGTGTGCCCTATACCGCGGCCTATATGCAGTCTAAAGGCGACGTAATTACCGACCTGCACGAAAATTTAGCCGCCGATGCCACGACCGCCAAAGAACAACCAGCATTTCCAAGGGGCTGAAAACCCTTGATATTACTGGCTTTTCGGCACTTTGAAGGTTTTCG
>CAZUJI010000108.1:0-5529 GCA_964620235.1 uncultured Eubacteriales bacterium | reverse complement strand
GGGCCTCGGCGTACTCAATCTCTTCTTCTCTGGACTTGATGTCCCACTCGCGCCAGGGGGCGATGATCTTCATATCGGGGGCAAAGGCCTTAATGGTCAGCTCAAAACGAACCTGGTCGTTCCCCTTACCGGTACAGCCGTGGCAAATGGCGTCGGCGCCCTCTTTAATGGCGATATCTACCAAGCCCTTGGCAATGCGGGGGCGGGCGTGGGAGGTGCCCAGCAGGTAGGTCTCGTAATCGGCGCCGGCCTTTAAGCAGGGCCAGATGTAATCCTCAACGTACTCTTCTTTTAAATCTAAAACGTACAATTTAGAAGCGCCGGTTTTAATGGCCTTTTCTTCCAAGCCGTCCAGCTCGGTGCCTTGGCCAACGTCGCCCGATACGGCCACAACCTCACAGTTGTTGTAATTTTCTTTTAACCAGGGGATGATAATCGAAGTATCTAACCCGCCGGAGTAGGCCAAAACAACCTTTTTAATGTCTTTCATATTGGTTTACCTCCAAAAAATGTATAATTTTTTATATTGTATACATAATTATACACTCAATTTCGCAAAAATCAAGTGTTTTATGTATTTTTATACATATTTATAAAAATTTTACTGTATAGACTTTCTTTTTTGCCAAAAACATATATAATATAGATAAGGAGTGATGCAAAATGGCATTTAAAGAAGTAAATATTAAAGATTTAAACGAGAATTTTGTAAAGCTGATTAGCGAAGAGTGGGCGCTGATTTGCGCCGGCGACGCTGCGGGCCACAATATGATGACGGCCAGCTGGGGCTTTTTTGGCGAGATGTGGAACAAGCACTGCGCTATGGTGGCCATTCGCCCCCAGCGGTACACTTTACAGTTTGTAGAGCAGGCCGACACCTTTGCCTTGTGCTTTTTAGGGGAGAATAAGGCGCCCCACAAAATTTGTGGGTCCCAATCCGGCCGGGATATCGACAAAACCGCCGCCACGGGCTTAACCCCCGTATTTGCCGACGGTACGGTGTATTTTGAAGAGGCACGGCTGGTGTTTATCTGTAAAAAGCTATACACCGGGCAAATGTCCCCCACCCGGTTTTTAGACGAGAAATTGTTGGAGCACTACCCCGCCCAGGACTACCACAAAATGTTTATCGGTGAAGTGGTAAAGGTATTAAAAGCGGAATAAAAGCAAAGATAGGCTGGCCGAAAGGCCAGCCGTTTTTTGTTTTATTTTTGTGTAATTAACGAGGCGGCCCGTTGTAAAAAGGCCTCGGTTTGGGGCTTGCCCCACTTTTTTTGCAGCAAGGCAACCGCCTCGGCCAAATGGGGGGCGCGCTCGCCCAGATTGTGGGTGTCGCTGCCTATAAAGGAAACGTAGCCCTGCTTAAACAGTTTTAAGGTTTGCCGTTTAAAGGGGGCGTATAGTAACGAATCGGCGTTTACCTGGGCCAACACGTCGCCGCTTTTTACCGTTTGCAGGATATAATCGTACCCGCGGTAGCCAAAGTAACGGTCGATATGGGCCAATATGGGAGTAAGGCCGGTGTTGTAGCCAATTTGGCAAATCTCCTCCAGCGCGGCAGGGTCAACGTCTTGGTAGGGTAATTCTACCAAAATATACCCCGTATCCTCCATCGTCAGCTGCTCCAGCACCGAATTTTCGGCCATTCCTTTAAAATATTTTACCTCGTACCCCAAATGCACCGGGGGCAGCCCTTGCTCGGCGGCTTGCTGCCGCACCTGGGCATAGGCAGCCTGCACCCGCGTGGTGTAATCCTCTAAATTACAAAGGTGCGCGTAAAAATGGGGGGTAGCCCAAACGGCCTGCGCCCCTTGGGCCTGCAGCGCCTTAAGCAGCTGCATAGATTCTTCCATACCGGTTGCGCCGTCGTCGATCTGGGGAAGAATATGGGAGTGAATATCAACGAGCATAGCTAACCCACCTTTTTATTTATAGGTGTATTTATAGCGGTTGTAACGGTATTTTTGCAGGGTGGCTTCACGGCGGCTGGAGCCGTTGAGCACGATGCCTAACAGCTTAACGTTGGCAAACTCAATGGCCGAAATAGACTTGCGCAGCTCGTCGTGGGTGGAAAGCTGGTCTTTAACCACCATAACGATACCGTTGGTCTTGGGTGCCAGCACCAAAGCATCGGACACGATGTTAATGGGGGGCGTATCAATTAAAATATACTCGTACTGGTCTTGCAAGGAATCCAACAGATCGGACATTTTGGCCGAGCTTAACAGCTCCGAGGGGTTGGGGGGCATGGGGCCCGAGGTCATAACGTCTAAGTTGGGGTTGATGTTGTTTAGACACTCACCGGGCTCGCAAAGGTTAATCAGCACCGAGCTTAAGCCCTTGGTGTTGGGCAGCTTTAGCTTTTTATGCACCGAGGGACGACGCAGGTCGGCGTCGATAAGCAGCACCTTGCAGCCCAGCTGCGAAAAGGCAATGGCAATGTTTACCGCAGTGGTAGATTTACCCTCACCTGCCAGCGAGCTGGAAATGGCAATTTGCTTTTTATTGCTTTGCGACATCATAAACATCAGGTTGGTACGAATGGTTTTATAAGCCTCAACAATGGCAAAGGGCACCTGACGGTCGGGGTTTACGCCTTTGGTTTCGTAGGCAACGTCTTTTTTACGTTTTCTAAGCATTATGCTTTCCCTCCTTTGGTTACTTTTTGGTAATTGTCAAAGTCGGGTACCATACCCAAAATAGGCACGTTGTAATTTGAGGTGATGGATTCTTCGCCCTTGATGGTTTGGTCTAACGAGTTATAAATAACCAAAACAACAATGATTAAAATGGCGCCCAACAAAAATGCACCAATGGCTGTAAGGGTGGTTTGGGGGGATACCTGCACGGCCCGTTCAGCCTCTTCGTTAATGGTTAATTGCGCGCTGGGCAGCTTGGCCGATAAATAATCGGGTGCCAAATGCACGAAGGTGTTGGCCAGCTGCACCGAATGTTGCGGGTCAGTGGTGGTGATTTTTACGTCGATAATAATCGAATCCTCACGGAAGGATAAATCGAACATACCCTTAAGCTGGTCTGCGGTATAGTTGTAGATAGTCTTTTCGGCCACGGCGGTGTACATACCCTTGGTGTCTAAAATATCGGTAATGGGCTGGGTCAGGGCCAAGGAGGTAGCCAAGTCGGCCGATTGGATTTTATTGGTGTTGGTTGTGTGCTCTAACGCACCGTTAGAGATGATGATGGAACTGTTTGCCGAATACATAGGCACTGCCAACAGATTGCAATACAGCAAAGCCGCCGTCATAAATATAACGGCCACAGCTAAAACCAACCATATTTTTTTAAGTACGATGCGTAGGATATCCAATAAGGAAAATTCTTTCATTTCGCACGCTCCTATTCTGTTTTTTTGCACCACCCCTAAAAGGCAACCCTTGCCTTTTAAAGGTATAGATAAGAATTCAGTTTATTATATCGCATTTTTTGCCGAAAAACAAGCCTTTTTATGCAAAAGCCTACCTATTTATATCTAATCCCAAAAAACGTACCGCATTTTTGTACAAAATAGCCTCCCTTTCGGACTGCGTAAGGGGCAAGCGGTCAAAACGTTGCAGCTCTTCGGCCTGGGTGGTAATGGGATAATCGGTGCCAAAGAACACGTTCTCCACCCCGTGGGCGCGAATAATCTCCACCGCCCGCTCGGGGGACAAAAAGGTAATGGCGCTGGAGGTATCAAAATACACGTTTTTACGGCCAATCAACACGTCAATCTCACTCTCCCACACGCCGTAGCCACCCAAATGGGCGGCAATGACCCGAAGACCGGGGTACTTGTCCAGCACCTTGGCCAAGCGCAAGGGCGAGGAGTAATCGTACCGCGGGTCGCCCGAGTGGAAGCAAATGGGCATGTTGTTTTGCTCGCACCAGGCGTAAATGGGGTCCACACGGGGGTCGTCTATGTTAAACTGCTGCATATCGGGGTGGAATTTAAGCCCCTTTAAGCCCCAGGCGGCAAACTGCGAAAGCTGGCTTACCGGGTCGGCATAATCGGGGTGCAGGGTGCCAAAGCCAACGGTGTGCTCGTCTATGCAGCCGACCAGCCATTGGTTGATTGACTCCACGTTGGCGGCCCGCACCGCCACCGCCAAAAGCACCTTATAATCGGCATTTGCCTCGGCGCAGCAGCGGTTTAAATGGTCCAGCGTACCGCAGCCCTCACGGTGCACGTAGGGGAACTCGTAAAAATCAAACACGTATCGGGTACCCTTTTGCGCAATGGCTTCGGGGTAGATGTGGGTATGAAAATCAATAAGCATTTGCATAAAACTCCTTGTGTATTACCTAATTAAATATTATAAGCCCTGAAAAAAAGATTGTCAATGCAGGCAAAGGGCAAGTTTTGGCGTTTTGCCATAAAATACACTCCAAAATTTAGCAAAAAAACGAGAAAAAAGGACTTTTCAAATACAATATATTGTGGTATACTGTTGAAAGTATAGTAATATACTGCATTTTAGCAGAATTTTCTGCAATATTGACGGAGGATAAAGTTATGAAACTGGTCTATGGCGTATTCGACAGACCGAAGTTCGGTCAACTGATCGTTTTTGCGATCCAGCAGTTACTGGCCATTATGGCGGCTACCATTGCGGTTCCGGCCATTGTTGGTAACGGTATGACTGCCTCTGCTGCTTTATTTGGCGCAGGTATTGGTACTTTAGTTTACCAATTGTTCACCAAATTCCGCAGCCCTGTGTTCCTTGGTTCTTCTTTTGCATTCATTGGTTCTATGTTGGCAGCCTTTGCCGGCGGCGTATCTATGCAACTGGGCTTTTTGGGCCTGATCTTAGGTGCCACTTGCGCAGGCTTGGTTTACGTAGTAATTGCCGTTGTGGTTAAATTCGCCGGCGTACAATGGATCAACAAATTGATGCCCCCGGTAGTTATCGGCCCCACCGTTGCTATTATCGGTCTTTCTTTGGCCGGCGCCGCTGTAAAAGACGTGTTCTCTTACGGCCCGCAAGACAGTAACGGCTCTTTTGTTATGAGCGGCAACATTTGGGTATCGTTTATTTGCGCTATCGTTACCCTGTTTGTGGTTGTTATTTGCTCTACCTACGGCAAAAAGATGGCCAAACTCATCCCCTTTATCATCGGTATCCTGGCCGGCTATGCCGTTGGCTTGATCTTCACCTTAATCGGTATCGCCACCGAGAACCCAGCTTTAATGATCGTTGACTTTGCTCCCTTTAAGGCTTTGGTAGCCGACGGCGTTGGTTTAAAAACCTTCTTGTCTGTTCCCGAGTTCACCTTCTTAGAGGCTTTAAAAGGCACCAAAGAGTTCAGCTGGACCTATATGGCCACCATCGCTGTTGCTTATGCGCCGGTTGCTTTCGTAGTATTTGCCGAGCACATTGCCGACCACAAAAACCTCTCCACCATTATCGAGTCCGACCTGTTGGAGGACCCGGGTCTGCACCGCACCCTGCTGGGTGACGGCGTTGGTTCCATTGCCGGCGCTTTCTTTGGCGGTTGCCCCAACACCACCTACGGTGAATCGGTTGGTTG
>CAZUJI010000107.1:0-5571 GCA_964620235.1 uncultured Eubacteriales bacterium | reverse complement strand
AAAAATTGATGAGCCCACCATTTCTATGAACTTTATGGTTAACAATTCTCCCTTTGCGGGGCGCGAGGGTAAATTCGTTACCTCTCGCAATTTGCGCGACCGTTTGTTTAAAGAAATGGAGACCAACGTCAGCTTAAAGGTTGAAGAAACCGATTCGGCCGATACCTTTAAGGTTTCGGGCCGCGGCGAGTTGCATTTGTCTATTTTAATTGAAACTATGCGCCGTCAAGGGTACGAATTCCAGGTTTCGGCACCTACCGTTATTTATAAATTTGAGGACGGTGTGCGCTTAGAGCCGATGGAATTACTAATGATTGAAGTGCCTGAGGAATACGTTGGCGCTGTTATGGAGCGCTTAGGCTCTCGCAAGGCCGAGATTCAAAATATGGGCACCCGCGAAACCGGCTCTACACATTTAGAATTCTTGATTCCTTCGCGCGGGATTATGGGGTATCGTTCTCAATTTTTAACCGATACCAACGGCAACGGTATTATGAATCATATTTTCCACGGCTATGAGCCCTATAAGGGTGATATTGACAGCCGTTTAACCGGCTCTATTATTGCCCACGAGCCCGGCGATTCTACCGGCTATGGTTTGTTTAACACTCAAAGCCGCGGTCGCTTATTTATTGGGCCCGGCACACCGGTATACGAGGGTATGGTGGTTGGTGAGAACCCCAAAAACGAGGATATCGTGTGCAACGTTTGCAAAAAGAAGCAGGCCACCAATATGCGCGCCGCCGGCTCTGACGAAGCCTTGAAGCTTACGCCTCACTCGGTTTTAAGCTTGGAGCAATGCTTAGAATTTATTAAAGAAGACGAGCTGGTAGAAATTACACCGAATAATACCCGTATTCGCAAACGCATCTTAAACAAAGAGCAGCGTATGAAATTTATGAGCAAAAAATAAGGTGTTAAAATGTTTATTGACTTTCACAGCCACGTTTTTCCCGAGAAAATTGTAAAAAAGGCAATGGAGGTATTGTCCCATAACGCGGGCAATGCCATTCCTTTTGTAGACGGTACCGTGCAAGGCTTACTACAAAATATGGAGCAATACGGTATAGATAAATCGGTGGTACTTAACATTGCCACCAACCCAAAACAGCAAACCAACGTAAATAATTTCGCGGCCCAGATTCAATCGGATAGAATCATCGCCTTTGGCTCGGTGCACCCCGATGCCAAGGACGCGATTGAAGAGCTGTATCGCATTAAAGAACTTGGTTTGAAGGGCATAAAACTACACCCCGAGTATCAAAATTTCTATGTAGACGACCCCAAAATGGCAAAGATATATGAGACCTGCGCAAAATTGGGCTTTATCGTTACTTTTCACGCCGGCATAGACATTCAATACTTTGAGCCTGTGCACTGTACACCGGCCCGTTTAAAGCAGGTTTTACCCACCTTTACCAATAACGGCGGCAAGGTTGTGGCTGCGCATATGGGCGGTTTTATGCTTTGGTACGAGGTAGAAGAGCATTTGGTTGGCCATGACGTATATATTGACACCTCTTATTCTTATTCGCGTATGCCTATAGAATGGGCGAAGCGAATAGTAAAAAATCACGGGGTCGATCGCTTTTTGTTTGGCAGCGACCTGCCTTGGAGCGGTGTCCATTTAGAAAAAAGGTTTATTGAAGCGCTGGATTTATCCCCACGGGAGCAAGAACAAATTTTTTATAAGAACGCCTGCCGTATTTTAAATATTTAATGAGGAATATGCTATGAATTATGTGCTGCTGGATCTGGAATGGAATTCGGCCTATTGTAAATCAGAGGGTAAATTTGTAAATGAGATTATAGAAATTGGTGCTGTAAAGTTAGACGAAAATTTAAATGAAATTTCGTCCTTTGATGCTATTATCCGTTCGCAGCTTACCCGTAGGTTACGCACGCATTTTAAAGATTTAACCAATATATCCAACGATGAAATGGCCGCAGGCCGCCCGTTAAAATCGATTTTTGAGGAGTATACGAAATGGGCAGGGAAGGATACCGTTACCCTTACCTGGAGCAACTCTGATTTATATGCATTGTACGAAAATTGTCTTTTATTTTTAAAAGAAAAAACCGTTCCTTGCATTAGCGTCTATGCTGATTTGCAAAAGCACGTGCAAAATGAATTGGTTCGTGCCGGGCAAGAAATAAATTCGCAGATCGGTCTTGCCAACGCGGCAGAACGGTTGGGCATTTCTACCGTTGGGTTAGAATTACACCGTGCTATCGACGATAGTCGCCTATGCGCGCAAATTTTACGTAAAGTGGCCAATTTAAATGCTTTAAAGGCCTTGGCGATCGATACCACCGACCCGACATTTTATGAAAGACTAACCTACAAAGCCTTTATAATTAAAGACATACATAGCCCGTTGGTTGACCGCAAAGAATTAAATTTTAAATGTAAAAACTGCAAAAGACCGGCTAAAAAAATCTCTAAATGGGAATTTCATAACGGTTTCTTTTACGCTAATTTTGTGTGTGAGAATTGCCATACTAAATTTTGCGGCAAAATTTCTTTTAAAAAATATTACGATAAAATCGTAGTTAAAAAATATGCCCGTCCCATAAAAAAAGAGCGGAAAGAGCCGTTGGAGCACAAAGAGGAGAACGCTGTAAATGCTTTGTAATCAATGCCCACGGCAATGCAATTGTAATAGGGCAGAGGGGGAGCAGGGTTTTTGTCAGGCACCCTATCTGCCTGTAGTAGCAAAAGCGATGCTCCACCATTGGGAGGAGCCTTGTATTAGCGGTACAAAGGGTTCGGGCGCCATCTTTTTCTCAGGTTGTTCGTTGCGATGCGTATATTGCCAAAATCATTTAATTTCGCACCAAAATAAGGGCGAAGTGCTTTCGGTCGAGCAACTGGCGGATTTGTTTCGCAGCTTAGAGGCGCAGGGTGCACATAATATCAATTTGGTAACCGGTACCCATTTTGTCGATGCTATAATTGCTGCATTAGATCTTTATCGCCCTAAAATCCCCATTGTTTATAATTCTTCGGGGTATGAATCTTTAGAGACGATGCAAAAGTTAAACGGATATATTGATATTTATCTTTTGGATTTAAAATATCTTTCCTCACAGCGCGCTTTACGGTATTCGGGAGCTGCCGATTACCCCGAATATGCCAAAAAAGCTATTTTGGAGGCCAAAAAACAAACAAAGCAGAATGTATCTGGTGCAGACGGAATACTGCAAAAAGGCTTAATTATACGCCATTTATTATTGCCCCAAGGCACAGCAGAGGCCATAGACGTTTTGCATTGGGTGAACGAAAATATAGATGATGCAATATTTTCGCTTATGCGGCAGTATACGCCCTGCAATGACCTTTCAAAATACCACGAAATTAACCGCAGGATTACCCGCCGAGAGTACGAAAAGGTACTCTCGTCTGCGCAAGAAACGTCTATTTCTACCATATACGTTCAGCAAAACGGCAGTGCTGATAAGCAATATATTCCCGCATTTTAAAAAGCACAGAAATTTCCAAGCGAAAAATCTGTGCTTTTTATTTTTTTGATAATATTCCAAACACAATTTCAAACAATATACTCCGTAGGAGAGATGATAAATGAAGAAATATCTATTTTTAATTATACTTACTTTTTTATTGTTTGGAATTATAAGCAACATAGGGGATATCGAAAAATCCAGAGCGTATTCCGTATCCAACGTTATTCTTAGCGAGAAGAATATTGAAAAAACAGTTGTGTGCACGGGTACGATATATAAAACACCACAAGAAGATATTTTTGCCAAAATATATATAAATGAAAATCTGGTTTCAGCCGTTCAAAAACAGCAAAAAGCCAAAATTATTGTAAACGCATTAGATGGTGTTGCATTTACGGGAACCGTTATTGCTTTAGCAGATGAGGCAACAATTATAAAGGTCGGCAGCGTTTCTCAAACGGTGGTTGAGGGAGTTGTAAAGCTTGATCAAGCGACGGAAACAAAGTATTTACGCAACGGCTATACCGTTAGCGTGCATATTATTGTAAAAACCAAAGAAAACGCCCTGATTGTACCATACAATGCAGTTTTATATAACAATGAAGAAAAATACGTTTATAAGATTGTTGATAATTGGGCTGTAAAAACCGAAATTCATGTTACGGAAGAAACGGAAAAAGGTGTTGTGGTGCAGGGACAGGGATTATCGGCAGGGGATAGGGTTGTATCAGATTTAGAGCAAATCCCTAAAGACAAAAAATTTGTGCGTTATGAAGAACAATGGGAGACCGAGCAAGTTGGATAAATTTAAGATTGCATTTAAAAGCATGTTCAAAAAGCCGATTCAAACTGTTTTGACTGTTTTTAGCATAGCTATTGGTGTGGCTGCCGTACTGATTATCAGTCTTGTATCCACCGCGGGTAAATCAATAATTGATAGAGAATTAGATAGCCTTGGCATTAACGGCATAACCATTAGCATTGAGGAAAATGGTCAAAATATTTATTTGAACGAAACGGATTTGGAGTATATTAAAAGTCTGAAAAACGTGCAGGATGTTGCGCCGATTATAACCAAAAACGGATATATTTACAATGATACGGAGCAAATAGCAACCTTGTTATGGGGAATTGGCTCGGGTGAGAGACAAATCATTTCTTTAGAATTACTGCATGGTAGATTAATAACCGAAAACGATATCTCTGCAAAACAAAACGTCTGCGTAATTGATGCCGATACGGCTGAAAAAATTTTTTACCACAAAAATTGTGTTGGTAATCGACTGCTGTTATCTATTAACGGTTTTTGCGAATATTATACCGTTATTGGTGTTGCGTTACCAAATAGCAGTATTTTAGAAACGGTTTCAGGGGAATTTATTCCATCTATAATTTACGTGCCCTATACCACCTTACAGGCCAAAACCGGCTCTAATAAAATCAGCCAAATCGCAATAAGATTAACGCCTGCAGGATTAGAAACATTAGAGAGCAGCGTGGCAGGAATAGAAAGAGCGATATCGTTAAAAAAATCCACAGACGACGTTAAAACAAGTAATTTGGCCGCGCAAAGAGATAAATTAACATCTATCGTTTCTACTGTGACCGTTATGCTATCGGTTATCGGTGCAATCTCGCTGGTTGTGGCGGGTATTGGCGTAATGACACTAATGCTTGTGAGCGTAGGCGAACGTAAGAAAGAAATTGGTATAAAAAAAGCAATTGGTGCCAACCGCCGAACGATTTTGTCGGAGTTTTTGATTGAATCTGTACTATTGTCTACCATAGGCAGCTTTATGGGATTGATACTCACAGGTGCTGCTGCAGCAATTGCGTCAAACATGTTTGGGTATGCTTTTACTATACAAAGGGCGCAATTACTTTTAACTATGGCGGTATCTTTGGTGTGTGGCATTATTTTTGGCGTATACCCGGCATTTAAAGCCTCAAAATTAAAGCCGGTGGAAACTCTAAAAAGTGAGTAAAAGGGGAGAGGCTTGTATAACCAAGTTATATGGTGCAATATAACGCTTTTTTAAATTCATAATTATAAAAAGAAAAATCTGTTTAAAAGCATGAATGAAATGCGTTATGCTATGGGTGGAG
>CAZUJI010000106.1:0-5618 GCA_964620235.1 uncultured Eubacteriales bacterium | reverse complement strand
CAATGCGCTGGCTGTAGGAGATACCGTCTTGCCGAATGTACAGCAGCGGCGTGTCAAACAAATTCACGTGTTTGCCGCCGCGAATTAAAATATCGGAAATTTTGTGCACCGAGTAAATGCGCACACCCGACTGGTAGCAGAATTTCAGTAAATCGTTGCGGGTTTGGGGGGGCAGGTCGTTTAAAATAACGGCGTCGTACTTTAAAATTTCGGCGCAGACCTTGTCAAAGCCCTCGTCCACCGACATCAGCTTGCTGACGTTGTACTTGTCCTTGCGGGTGTCCATCTTTAATTTCATACCCACCGCATTGTCCGACCCGTAGACCATAATCATTTTATGAGGGGCATAAAACCGATAGTAAAAGCGGGTGTAAATAAAGATTAAGCCACCGGCGGCAAAAATGTCTAACAAGAACAGGATAAGCATGGGCACCGGCGAGACCATATGGTTGGCAATTAAGCACAGCTGAAAATAGGTAATAAAGTTAACAATAAACAGGGCAATCCATTGGCCCATGGCAATGTCTATGGTTTTAAGCTGGCCCAACTTAAAGCCGTCGAGGCTGCTGAACAGCAGCACCACCAGCAGACCGTATACACCGGCCAAAACGTATTTGCCGTTGTAGTGGTAGGTGGGGAACACGCCGTCACCATACCCTAAGCGCCAAACAAAATAGTAAAGCACGCTTAAGGCCAACACCTCAAAGGCACACTCTAACCCGCGTACCAAGCCGCGGGTGTCGTTCTGCGTTTTTTTCTTATTCAAAGTAATGCACTCCTTTTGCAGTACACAATCATTCTTTTTGCGAGAATTGTTGACATAAATATACCATATAATCCCCCTGCAAGTCAACCAATTCGGGCAGATTAAGCCGACATTTTAACATTTATTTGTATTGGTAACCCAAAGTTTACAGCCTTTGTAAATCAAAATATACATCATTTTTGCTTAAAACCAAAATATACAAAAAGCGGTACATAAATCGCCGAGTTTTACGGCGCGGCTTGATTTTAAATATTTAGATATTTATAATACAAAATAGAGTATTATACACTGCGAGGAGAGGTATAAAAATGGCAAAAAAAAGTTGGGTCACCCAAGGGTTTGAGGCCTTCCGTCGGGGCACCTTCGGCAACGGCGGCCAAAATATCTACGTTTCTAAAAAAGGTACGCTGCAGCGTATTTTTCAATACGATTTAAACCAAGACGGGTACATAGATTTGGTGTTTGCCAACTGCCAAAACCACGGTGAATCGGCCCCCAGCTACGTGTACGGCCCCAACAGGCAGTGCGACGTGCTTCCCGGGCAGGGCTCGGTATGCGGTATGACCCTGGACATCGACGGCGACGGCTACCGGGACATTGTGGTCACCGGTTTTTACGATATGGCCGACCCCAACGCCTCTACCGATATTTATTTCGGCTCTGCAGAGGGGTACAGCGAAAAATACCATATTCGCATCCCCACCCCCTTTGCCTGCGACTGTTGTTACGGAGATTTTAACGGCAAGGGCAAGCCCACCCTGGCTTTTGCTATGCCCAAACAGCGTTGCGTGCGTTTGTTTGAACAAACCAAAAACAATTGCTACGAATGGAAGGGGTACAAAGACTTTCCCATTAAGCAGATAAGCGATAAAGAGATCAACATCGTTGCTTCTAACTCCCACTTAATTTGCGCCGCCGATATTGACGGCGACGGCTACGACGAGCTGATCCACCGGGAAGAAAACACCACCCGCACCACCATCTTCTGGGGCGGCCCCGAGGGTCTGGACCCGGAGCGCAAAACCATTTTACCCGAATTGCCTGCGGAAGATATTTTACAGCCCGAGGAAGAAAAGACCATAGAAAGCGCCGCAGAGACGAAGTTCAAGACCCCTCGGTTGCTTCAAAAGGTGCGCTGGAACGGTCGGGACTGCTTTACCTTGTCCACCGGCAAAAAAGTGATCTTTTACGGGGCAGATGCCAACCGGGAATTAGAGCGGGTGCTGGAGATTGACGTGCTTATGGCTCTGGCGGTTGCCGTAGGGGACCTGGACGGCGACGGATACCAGGATATTGCCATTGCCTCCACCGCAAAAAGCAGCGCCAACCCCGCCGACCAAAACAGCTTTATCATTTGGAACGGGCCCGAGGGGTTAGACAGTCGCCCCCGTACCCAAATTACCACCCACTCGGCCTGCCACGTGGATATTTTAGAGAATATGGTGCTGTTCTGCCAAAGCAACGTGGGCCGGCTGTATACCAACGATTCTTTATTGTTTACCTTCCCGGATTTTGAAACCCCTCAAAAATTTGAAGGTGAGGACCCCCGCCGTTGCGCACTCATCCGCAACCCCGACGGCGCGCTGCGGGTATTTTTAAACAACCATTTTTCCCGCTCGTCCATTGGGTTTCAAGAGAGCTATATTTACTGGGGCAGCCCCAACGGCTACAGTGCCGAGAATATGACGGCAGTACCCAGCCATTGCGCCGTAGACGCTTTGACCGCCGACTTTAACGACGACGGTTGGGCAGAGCTGCTTATTGGTAACAACTCCGAAAACTCCATTCATTTAGACCCGGGGCACCATATGCACTATTTTGGCCCCAACGGGTTTGAGCCCGAGCGCTCCCACAACCTGTGCACCAATGCCGGTTGGGGCGTTTGCGCCGGTGACTTTAACCACGACGGCTATTTAGAGATCGTCACTCCCGGCGGCAGCGACAAGGGACTTTGGAGCCAACTGAGAATGTTCTCCGCCAAAGATAATTTTGCCACTTACGAGCCCATTGCTCTGCCCGAGGGGGCAAGAGGCAGATGGCTGTCGGCTTTAGATATCAACAACGACGGTTGGTTAGACCTGCTGGTACCTAACAGCGCGGTAAACGCCACCATTTACTGGGGCGGGCCTGAGGGATTTTCGTTAGAACGATCTATGGAGCTGGCCACCTACCGCTCCACCGGCACCACTGCGGCCGACCTGACCAAAAACGGCTACCCCGATTTAATTATCGGCGGGCACACCGAGACCCAGCCTGCCCCCTACACCCCCCACCATAGCTTTGTGTATATCTACTGGAACGGCCCCGAAGGCATCAGCGAGAACCGCAAGTGCGTTCTGCGGGGCGACGCTGCCGACCATATGGTGGTGGCCGACTTTAACGGTGACGGCTGGCTGGATCTGTTTGCCGGCAGCTACCACGGTGGCAAAGACCGGGATATCAACTCCTTTTTGTACTGGAACCGTCAGGGCAGCTTTAGCGAATTAGACCGTCAGTTGCTCTTTACCCACTCGGCATCGGGCTGTATGGCGGCCGATTTCAACGAGGACGGCTACGTGGATTTGGCGGTGGCTAACCACAAGGTGGACGGCGACCATCACGGCTATTCCACCGTTTGGTGGAACGGCCCGGTTGGCTTTAACCAAGCCAACGTGACCGATCTGCCCACCAACGGGCCCCACGGAATGGTTACCACCGAGATCGGTAACATTTTAGACCGCAGTTTCAGCGAGTATTATACTTCTGAAACCTACGCCATAGATGCCGATTGCACCGTTGCCAAGGCCTACGTCGAGGGCGAGGTGCCGGAGAGGACCGCCGCCAATATTACCCTGCGGGTAAACGGTGGGGAATGGGTAGACCCCGAAGGCCTGCAGTTAAAAACCGGCGATATTTTAGAGTACCGCTTAGAGCTGTACGCCTACAACTGCCTGCGCACCCCCCGCATTACCAAGGTGGTTGTGGAGTTTGAGGAGTAGCCCGATTTTGTTGCTTCTCGGTGATGACATACCAATTCTTCGGATTGGATAAAAAAAAGAACGAAGCGGTTGCTTCGTTCTTTTTTTGGTGGACGTTAACGGACTTGAACCGCTGACCCTTCGCACGTCAAGCGAATGCTCTACCAGCTGAGCTAAACGTCCTTGCAAATGTTCTTGGAGTATTATATAATACTTTTATAAAAATTGCAAGCGGTTTTTTGCAAAATTGGGTGGAGGTGGTTTTTTGGAGAATACCCTGCAAGAAATATTAAAGCAAACGGGGTTACCCTTTGGCTTTTGCGCCTTTGGCGACCTTGACCCCTTGCTGCCCTGCCGCGCCGCCGCCCGTCTGCCCCAAAATGCCCAAAGCGTGGTTATGCTGGCCTTTCCCTACAAAACCGCGGTGGAGCCCCAAAACATCTCACGCTATGCTACCGTGCCCGACTACCACGCCGTTTGCGGTGAGATTTTGCAGACCTTGGCCGACAAATTGCAGGCCGCAGTGGGTGGCAGCTGGGTCCCCTTTACCGATAACTCCCCCATACCCGAGGTCAAGGCTGCCGTTTTGGCGGGGCTGGGCGTGCGGGGCAAAAACGGCTTGCTGATTACCCGTGAGTACGGCTCTTACGTATTTTTGGGCGAGCTGGTTACCGACGTGCCGCTACCCACCACCGCCCACAAGGGGGCTTGTATGCTGTGCGGCGCCTGTGTGGCGGCCTGCCCCTCGGGGTGCGTAGGGGGCGATAAATCGGTCTGCCTTTCGGCCGTTACCCAAAAAAAGGGGGAGCTAACCCCCGCGGAGGCCGAAAAAATTATAGCCACGGGCTGCATTTGGGGCTGCGATATCTGTCAAAAGGTCTGCCCCCACAATATTGTAGCTAAAAACACGCCCTTAGAGCCTTTTTTGCAGGATATTCGGCCGGCTTGGCACCCCGGGGACCCCATAGAGGGGCGCGCCTTTGCCTGGCGGGGCGAACAGGTAATTGCCCGCAACGCAAATTTATTTAAAAAGTAGTTTTCTGCTTGACACCCCCCGAAAAGCGGGCGTATAATAATGAAAAACAGTAGGAGGAACCATTATGAAAACCGTTTTATTCCAGGGCGACAGCATTACCGATGCCGGTCGCATTCGCGACAATGAAATTGACTTGGGCAGAGGCTACCCCAAGCTGGCGGCTGCCCAATTAGGGTACGACAACCCCGATACCTATACCTTTTTCAACAGGGGCATCAGCGGCAACCGCATTGTGGATTTGTACGCCCGTATGAAGAAAGATATTTTAAATTTAAAGCCCGATTATATGAGTATTCTCATCGGTGTAAACGATTTTTGGCACGAGTTGGGCGACAACAACGGCGTTGCCACCGATAAATTCGAGAAAATTTACACCATGTTGCTTGAGGAAATTTTGGCCGAGCAACCCGGGATGAAGATTTTTATTATGGGCGCCTACGTGCTGCCCGGCCTCTCTACCGACGAGCATTACGACCGTTTTCGCCCCGAGGTAGAGGCCCGCGCCGCCGCTGCCAAGCGTGTGGCCGAAAAATTTGGCCTGCCCTTTGTTGACCTGCAGGCGAGGTTCGACACCGCCTACAAAATTGCCGAAAAAGGCTACTGGACCAAGGATGGCGTACACCCCACCACCTTTGGTCACGAGCTGATTGCCCGCGCCTGGATCGAAGCCTTTGAGGCCATAAAATAAATAAAAGCAAGCACCCCCGCAAGCCAAATGGTCTGCGGGGGTTATTATCTATATAATAAATATCCACCCGCATAGCGGGTGGTTTTTCATTTTAGGTCTACGCCCTAACCAATACCGGCGGCGCTGGGGTGCGCTTTTTATTGGCCTGCCAGCCGTGCAATGGTTATCGGC
>CAZUJI010000105.1:0-5618 GCA_964620235.1 uncultured Eubacteriales bacterium | reverse complement strand
GCTAAAGCTCTTTTGAACCACGCGACGGTTCGCTGCGTTTTCGTTATACAATAAAGCCCCCAAGATATTGCATCGTTGGGGGCTTCGTTATTTTAAACGAACCGTTTTTATTTCCAGGTGATGCGGATGTCGCCCTTTTTCTCCACAAACTCCCGCAGGAATTTGCCTAAAAACAGTACCGCTTGGTCCAAGCTATCCCCAAAGGGTTTTAGGTATAGCTCAAAATTATAAAACCCGTCGTACCCAATCTCCTCCAACGCGGTAAATACCGCCGGCCAGCGGATATTGCCGAAGCCGGGAATCAAGTGTTGGTCGCTGCAGCCGTTATTGTCGTGCAGATGCAGCATTTGTATGCGGTTGCCAAAATAGCGGATAAACTGCTCCACCGGCAGACAGCCGCAACCCGCCGCGCAGTTGGTGTGGCCGGTATCTAAACAAAAGGCCTTGTTTTGGGTGGGCAGAGCATCGTACTCCTCCCGCATACGTTGGTGGTGGGCAAACAGGTCGTATCCCTCGCCGCAGGAGCCAAAGCTCTCCAGCGTCAGACAAACGCCGAATTTTTCGGCGGTGGGGGTCAGGTCGTTGTACATCCTTTGGTTGGCTTTATGCATCGCCATTGGGTCGGCCTCCGGTCCCCAATCCGCATTGGTAGAGGAATGAATTACGCAATACCGCGCACCCAGAATAGCCGAGGCCTCGATATCCCTTTTGGCCAGCAAAAACCGTTGCTCGTTGATCGCCTCGTCGGGGCCGTAGCCGTAAACCAAGCTATGGGTAGAGGGAATCTGCAACCCCAGCCGCCGCGCGTGGGTTTTAATCTCAGTAAAATGCGCCTCGAACTCCGACTGCGTCAGCTGCATCATATGCACCGGCTGTACACCGTGGCCGTAAACGCAAAGGGTGTAATCTACCCCGTCAAACCCGGCTTTGGCCGCCAGATCCAACGCGGCAAGGGGGCCGTATTTTAATTGGGGCGTATCGCAAGTCAAACTGATTTTTTCTGCCATACAAACTTCCTCCCGGCATTTTCTGTGTCTATTTTACCGATTTGAGGCGGCAAAGTCAACGAAAAAGTCGATTTTCACCTCTATTTTTGGGGGGAGTTGGATTTTTTGCCCGGGACAGCAAGTTTTTGTCTGTAAAATCTTGCTAAAATTAAGGTTTTGCAGTATAATATTATAAATATATCCATTTTTTGTTAGGAGGGCGCGTATGCGGCTGCAATTGGGCGACGTTTTAATTATGAAAAAGCCGCATCCCTGCGGCAGCCATCGGTTTACCCTTACCCGCGTGGGTATGGACCTGAAGCTCCGCTGTTGCGGCTGCGGGCACGAGCTGATGGCGCCCCGGGCGAAAATTGAAAAAAATATAAAACAGGTAGAATCCCAAGTTTAGAGAGGTTTATAAGTATGTTTGATAAATTACAAGCCGTAGAAGAGCGATACGAAGAGGTTAGCGCCAGTCTGGCCGACCCTGCCGTGGTAAACGACCAAGAGCAATACACCAAGCTTATGCGGGAGCATAAGAATTTATCCCCTATTGTTGAAAAATATCGGGAGTATGCCGCCGCCAAGGCCGAGCACGACGAAGCCCGCGAGCTTTTAAACGCCGGCGGGTTAGATAAGGATTTTAAAGAGCTGGTAGAAGAATCTTTAGAAAGCAGCCGCGCCGCTTTAGAGGGGCTGTCGGAGGAACTTAAGATTTTACTTCTGCCCAAGGACCCCAACGACGACCGCAACGTAATTGTAGAAATTCGCGGTGGCGCCGGTGGCGACGAGGCCGCCCTGTTTGCCGGTGTTTTAATGCGTATGTACACTATGTACGCCGAGTCCCGCCGTTGGAAGGTAGAGCTGGTCAGCGGCAACGAGACCCAACTGGGGGGCTATAAAGAGGTTAGCTTTATGATTGAGGGCGAGGGTGCTTACTCCCGCTTAAAATATGAAAGCGGCGTACACCGGGTACAGCGTGTGCCCGAGACCGAGACCCAAGGCCGTATCCCTACCTCTACCGTTACGGTAGCGGTACTGCCCGAGGCCGAAGAGGTAGAAATTGACATTAACCCCGCCGATTTACAAATCGACACCTACCGCTCGGGCGGCGCAGGCGGCCAGCACGTTAACAAAACCGAGTCGGCCATTCGTATTACCCACCTGCCCACCGGCATTATTGTAGAATGTCAGGACGAGCGCAGCCAGCACAAAAACAAGGAAAAGGCCTTAAAGGTTCTGCGTTCGCGGCTGTACGAGCAATCTATGGCTGCCCAGGCCGAAGCCATTGCCAGCGACCGTAAGGCCCAAGTCGGCACCGGCGACCGCTCGGAGCGTATCCGCACCTACAACTACCCCCAAGGCCGCGTAAGCGACCATCGCATTGGCCTGACCTTATATAAAATCGAGCAGATTTTAAACGGCGATTTAGATGAGATTATTGATGCTTTAATCACCCACTACCGCGCACAAATGCTGCAAGAAAGCGGAGACTGATATGCACACCGAAAAGATTCAACTGGGTAAGGGGCGCTTTGGCATAAATCGGGCCGCCGAGCTGCTGCAAAAGGGCGGCGTGGTAGCCATACCCACCGAAACGGTGTATGGCCTGGCCGCCAACGCCTTAGACCCCGCAGCCGTAGCCAAAATTTTTGTAGCCAAGGGTCGCCCGCAGGATAATCCGTTGATTGTGCACATTGCCAATATGGATATGCTGCCCCCCTTGATTACCGCCTTCCCCGAAAAGGCGCAAAAAGCCGCCAAGGCCTTTTGGCCGGGGCCCTTTACTATGATTTTACCCAAGTCCGATAAAATTCCAAGGGAAGTGTCGGCAGGCTTAAACACCGTGGCGCTGCGTATGCCGGCCCACCCCGTAGCCCAAAGCATTATTGCCGCTGCGGGTCTGCCCATTGCGGCACCCTCAGCCAACGTATCGGGTCGCCCAAGCCCCACCAACGCCGAGGACGTATATGCCGACCTAAACGGCAAAATCGACGCCATTGTATACGGCGGCGAAAGTGACTACGGGGTAGAATCCACCGTGGTCACCTTTGCCTGCGACCCGCCCCGCCTATTGCGCCCGGGCGCGGTAACCTTAGAACAATTAACCGCCCTTTTGGGTGAGGTAACGGTAGACCCTGCGGTGCTGGCGCAGCCCGAGGCGGGCAAGCCTGTGGCCTCACCGGGGATGAAATACAAGCACTATGCGCCCAGTGCCAAGGTGATTATGCTGTCGGGCAGCCGCGAGCAGTACCTACAGTATGTAAACGCCCACGCCGCACCGGGGGTATACGCCTTGTGCTTTGACGAAGATACCGAGGGTCTTACGGTGCCCTATTTAACCTTAGGCCCTGCCGCGGCCGAGGCCGCTCACGCCAACCGCTTATTTGCCGCCCTGCGGGAGCTTGACCGTTTGGGCTGCACCACCTGCTATGCCATTACACCCGCCCGCACCGGCATTTCGCTGGCGGTGTACAATCGGCTCATTCGCGCCGCCGCATTTCAGGTAATCGAACTTTAAATCTCAAAAAAGGGGGCAAAAAAAATGCGTATACTTGCCCTAACCGGCCCTACGGGCGCAGGTAAATCCACCTTGGCCGCACCCGCCGAGCAATTGGGGCTTGCGGTAATTGACTGCGACGCCGTGGCTCGCAAGGTTACCCAAGCGGGGCAGCCTGCTCTGCCCGCTTTGGCCGCCGCCTTTGGGCAGGATATTTTATCGGCTGACGGTGCGCTTTTGCGCCCACGGCTGGCCAAAAAGGCCTTTGCCTCCCCCGAGGCTACGGCTTTGCTGAACCGCACCATCTTCCCTTTTATTACAAGAGAGATTGATGCCCAAGTGGCCCCGTTGCAAGCGCAGGGTGTGCAAACGGTGCTGTTAGACGCCCCTACCCTATACGAAAGCGGCGCCGACAGCCTTTGTAGCGCCGTAATTGCCGTTTTAGCCCCCGCCCAGGTGCGGTTGGAGCGCATTATGGCGCGAGACGGCATATCCGAAGCGGCCGCGCTGCAGCGTATGCAGGCGGGCAAGCCGGATGATTTTTATAAAAATCGGGCAGACTATATTTTGTTAAATCAGGGCGACGCCGCAGATTTTACACGGCAAGCCACCGCATTATTACAGCAGATTTGTAAAGGAGAATAACTATGTGCAAAGAGCTTTCTGCCGCAGAGCAATTAAAAGAAGAATTATTTTATAAAAACGAGAACGGCTGCAAAACGGTAGACGATTCCGTTCTGGCCGAGGCCGACCGTTTTTGCGAGGGCTACAAGGCCTTTTTAAACGCCGCCAAAACCGAGCGCTTGGCCGTAAAAGAGGCCATTCGTTTGGCCGAGGCCCAGGGCTTCCGTCCCTTCTGCGAGGGCAAAGCCTACGCCCCCGGCGAGCGGGTATACGTTAATAATCGCGGTAAGGCGGTTATGTTTGCCGTAATCGGCACCGCGCCTTTGGAGCAGGGTCTGCGCGTTACTGCCGCCCATATTGACTCCCCCCGTTTGGACCTAAAGCCCAACCCGCTGTATGAGGACAGCGAGCTGGCCCTGTTTAAAACCCACTACTACGGCGGCCTGCGCAAATACCAATGGCCCGCCACACCCTTGGCTCTGCACGGCGTGCTGGTTAAAACCGACGGCAGCGTGGTAGAGGTATCTATCGGTGAGGACCCCACCGACCCCTGCTTTGTGGTGACCGATTTGCTGCCCCACCTAGCCACCGAGCAATCCAAGCGCCCCCTGCATGAGGGCATTAAGGGCGAGGAGCTGAACGTTTTGGTTGGCAGCCGTCCCTTTAAAGACGACAAGGTCAGCGAGGCAGTAAAGCTCAACGTTTTGGCCATTTTAAAAGAAAAATACGGCATTTGTGAGGCCGATTTCCTCTCGGCCGAGCTGGAGTGTGTACCCGCCTTTGCCGCGCGGGATATTGGCTTTGACCGCTCGATGATCGGCGCCTACGGTCACGACGACCGGGTGTGCGCCTACCCCGCCTTGCAGGCGATTTTTGACACAAAAATGCCCCAAAAAACCGTAGTTACCGTATTGGCCGACAAAGAAGAAACCGGCTCTGACGGCAACACGGGGCTGAACTCCTCTTTTTTTAAATATTTTGTTGAGGATTTGGCCGCGATGCAGGGCACCCAGGGCTACAAGGTGCTGCGCAACAGCGAGTGTCTGTCGGCCGACGTAAACGCGGCCTTAGACCCCACCTTCCCCGAGGTGATGGACCGTCGCAACGCCGCAATGCTCAACCACGGCGCCGTAATTACCAAGTACACAGGCGCCCGAGGCAAGGGCGGCACGTCGGATGCCTCGGCCGAGTACGTGGGCAAGATTCGTGCCATGCTGACCAAGGCCGACGTAGTCTGGCAGACCGGCGAGCTGGGCAAGGTAGATATGGGCGGCGGCGGCACCGTGGCCATGTATTTGGCCAATTTGGGCATTGACGTGGTAGATTTAGGCGTACCCGTGCTGTCGATGCACGCCCCCTACGAGGTGGTCAGCAAGTTAGACGTATATATGACCTACCGCACCGTATTTGAGTTTTACAAATAACAAAAATCCCCCTAAAGGGATACCCTCCATAGGGCAGTATCGGTTTTGGGATGCAAATTTCGTTTAACGACTTGCCGAAAAGCC
>CAZUJI010000104.1:0-5755 GCA_964620235.1 uncultured Eubacteriales bacterium | reverse complement strand
TAATCTCGAAAGCGGGGTGAAACCGATGAAAGAAAATCAAAATCAACAAAACCGTAACAATCAGCAAAACCAACAAAATAAACAACAAAATAATCAACAAAACAAGCAGCAAAGCGAGCAGAAGAAAGAACGCCGCGAAGAAAATAACTAACACGCTAAATAAAGACGAGGACTAAAATAGCCCCCGTCTTTTTTAATGCAAGGCCTTAAATCCGGGGCCAAGTATTTCTCCGGCCGGTGCCATAATCACAAAGGCCGACGGGTCACATTGGGTAACAATGCCGCGTATCTTGGCAATTTGGTTTGGTCGCACCACGCACATTAGCATTTCTTGCGGTTGGTTTGTATACCCGCCTAAAATCTGAATTTTAGACACGCCACGCTCCACCTCTTGCAAAATGCGTTGCGTAACGGCTTGTGACTCGCGGGTAATAATATAAAAAATCTCGCCGCGGTCTGCGCCGTATAAAATACTGTCTATCATTTTTGAGGATATAAAAATAGCTAAAACCGAGTATAGCGCGCTTTCAAACTCGCGGTAGTATAAAGCAGCAATGGCCACAACGGCTGCGTCCAACACCAAAAGCATTCTACCAACGGAAAAATGAGGCTTTTTTCGCTGAATCAGCTTTGCGGCAATATCGGTGCCACCGGTGCTGGCACCGCGCAGCATAACCAGCCCCAGCCCTAAACCGGCAAATACACCACCGGCCAATGCAGCCATAATTCGTTCGCCGGTGTAAGGCGCTAAAATAGGGGAGAATAGGTCTAAAAACAAGGCACTGCATACGGTTCCAAGCCCGGTAAGAGCCATAAATTTAAATCCAAAGGCGCGTACACCGGCAATCAGTAACGGAATATTAAGCAGCAATGCCGTTAACCCCACCGGTGTATTTGCGGCGTGACCCAATACCGCCGCCAAGCCGGTCACTCCACCGGGGGAAATATGGTTTGGGTCAAAAAACAATATAAAAGCAACGGCATACACAGCCGAGCCCAATATAGTGCAAAGGCTGTCTATGCCTACGGTCATCCATTTTTTTAAGTTTTTCATACGGCACCCCCTATGTAAAATACACCGAGGCGCCGTTTTTTATTCTTGCTTATTTAAAAGATAACTCTGCCATACTTTGCCAAACAGCGCTTCCAACCGCTCTTGGCGGCCGGCCAAATGCAAAAAGCCAAATAAGGCCTCTAATCCGGTGGCGGCGTGGTAGTGCTCACTGTTGGCGCTTTTGGGGATATTGGCGGTATGTAAATTACGACCCCGCTTGTAAACCGATAGCTCTTCTTCGGTAAATTCGGGCAACAGTAGCTCCACCGCCGCAAATTGCGCGTTGGCGTTTACCAGCTGCACCGACAACCGATGCAGCTCACCGGCAGGGCGGTTGACCTGCGCCAATGCGGTGCGCACCATTACCCCATAAACCGCATCGCCCACAAAGGCAAGGGTAGAGGGGCTTAATAATTTTGGGTTATCCATAGCAAATCCACCTTAGGGTACGTAGTCAAATTCAATATCGTAAATGCTTACGGTATCGCCCTGCTTTACGCCCTTGTCTTTTAAAGCGTCAATTATACCGCTGGAGACCAACACCCTTTGAAAGTATTGCATTGACTCGTAATCCTCTGGGTCGATCATTTCCATCACCTTAAGCAGCCAAGGTGCGTCTACAATAAACACACCCTGCTGTACCGTAACGGTAAATTGCCTGGTTTTGGGCTGGGTAAAATCCTCCACGGGCAAAGGCTCGGCCTCAAAACGGCGAACAGGGGGGAGCGTCTGCAGCGTTTGCGCTACGTACTTAATTAGAGCGTCGGTGCCCTCTGCTATAGGTGCCATTATGCGAAATACCTTTATGTCTTTTTCGGCAAAAAAAGCCTCTACACGCTCAATTTGCTCATCCTCGGCCAAATCGCACTTGTTTAATACAATAATCTGCGGGCGACCCGTTAATTCTTCACTAAACACCGCCAACTCGTTGTTAATGGCCGCCCAGTCCTCCAGCGGGTCGCGGCCTTCGCTGCCGGCAACGTCTAAAACGTGCAGCATCATACGGCAACGCTCGATGTGCCTCAAAAAGCTGTGGCCAAGCCCCACGCCGTCGCTGGCACCCTCAATAAGGCCGGGGATATCGGCCACGACAAATGAGGAGCCCTCATCTACACGCACAACACCCAGCACGGGGGTAAGGGTGGTGAAATGGTAGTTGGCAATTTTGGGTTTGGCCTCGCTTACTACCGAAATCAAGGTGGATTTACCCACGTTGGGGAAGCCGATTAAGCCTACGTCGGCCAATAATTTTAATTCTAAGGTAACGGTGTATTCTTCGCCGGGGGCACCCTCTTTGGCAAAGCGGGGTACCTGGCGCGTAGCGGTGGCAAAATGGTTGTTGCCCCAGCCGCCGTTGCCGCCCTTGGCAATTACCACCGGCTCTTCGTCCGAAATATCGGCCATAATACGGCCGGTTTCGGCATCTTTAATTAAAGTACCCTTGGGCACCTTTAAAACCAAATCCGGCGCCGATTTACCCGTACAGCGCGAAGTGCCGCCGTTTTCGCCGTTTTGGGCCTTGTATTTTCGTTTATATCTAAAATCAGCCAGGGTAGACATATTGCTGTCAGCCACAAATATAATGCTGCCGCCACGGCCGCCGTCGCCTCCGTCGGGGCCGCCCGCAGCAACGTACTTCTCACGGTGGAACGAAACCGCACCGTGACCGCCGTCGCCCGCCTTTAGGCTGATTTTGGCTGTATCTACAAACATAAAAATCCTCCTTTGTGAGGTATAGTATACCCGTTAGTACTCGGATATAGAAAAAAGCCCGGAAACTTGTCCGGGCTTTAATGATTATTGTTCTACAGCGTAGATGCTGACCTTTTTGCGGTCTTTGCCGTATCTCTCGAACTTTACTTTGCCGTCAATCAAAGCAAACAAAGTATCGTCGCTGCCACGGCCTACATTCTCGCCCGGATGGATATGTGTGCCTCTCTGGCGAACAATAATGTTGCCGGCCAGAACAAACTGACCATCGGCGCGCTTTAAGCCAAGACGTTTAGACTCGCTATCACGGCCGTTCTTGGTGGAACCTACACCTTTTTTATGAGCAAAAAGTTGAATATTTACCTGCAACATGGTTTACACCTCCGAATTGATGTTGATATTTTTAGGATACTGCTGTGCAAGGCTCTGCAAATGCAGTTTAAACCCTGCCAGTATATTTTCCGCTTCACCGTTAGGGGAGCCAAGCAACAGTTTAAAATAACCGTCTTGCACCTGTGCATCAATTTGCACACCCAAAATCTCGGTAAGCGTGTTGGCCGCCATATATGCGGCGCTGGAGACTGCCGAGCAAACCAGCCGACCGTTTTCATCCGACGAAGACTGTGTGCTGTGCCCTTGCATCTCAAATCCGGTAAGTTTTCCGTCTTTCGTGAAAAACGATACCGTCGTCATAAATTACTCTGCCTTTTCAACAACGGGTTTGCCGATGTTGGTGATTTTGATCTTGGTGTAGGGTTGACGATGACCCAGTTTGCGGGCATAACCCTTTTTGGGCTTGTAGGTAAAGACGGTGATCTTCTTTTGCTTGCCGTTTTTAACAACCTCAGCAGTTACGACCATACCCTTAACGTAGGGAGCGCCGACCTTTAAACCTTTTTTGTCGTCGTTGACAGCGATAACCTTGTCAAAAACGATCTCTTCACCTTCTGCGACTGCAAGCTTTTCTACGTAGATTTCGTTGCCGATTTCTACCTTGTGTTGCTTACCGCCGGTCTCAAAAATTGCGTACATCCTTTTTGGCACCTGCCTTAATTATAGTCTCGCTACAGCCGGGCGGAGCGGTAATATTTTACGGCTCACTTAATAAGCCCGCAATAAGCGGCCTTACCACTATACCATACAAATCCCGCAATGTCAAGCCTTTTTTACAGTATTTTTTAAGGCTTTTAGAGACTTAGCTCTCTTTCTCACGCACCTGCATTTGTCGTCGGAATTCTCGCGGGGTAAAGCCCTGGAACTTTTGGAAGGCGCGGTTAAAGGTCCGTATGTTATTAAAGCCGGTTTGCTGTGAAATTTCGGTTATACTCAGCCGGTCGTTCTTTAAAAGATCGCAGGCATAAGACACCCGTAAAGAGTTGATATACTCAGGGAACCCAATATACAACTGATTGTTGAAAATATGCGAAATATAAAATCGGCTTAACCCCAAAGCATTAGATAAATCGTCCAGCGACATTTCTTGCATATAGTGGCCGTGACAGTAATCTAAAATCCGCTTTGTGGCGGTGGCGTTGCGACCAATCATATCGTTTGAAAGGGTGCTGCGCCGCAGTATATTCCCCAACAAATAAAGCAAGCTGCCCTTTAACAACACATCGGAATAGGTGCCGGGGCGGCTATACTCCTGCTCCACCTGCGCAAACATATCCAGCAGCTTGCGATTCTCTTCGCAGGCGGGCAAGATCGCATCGTTAGGTACCCGATCGCTCCAAACCCCCGTCAGTTCGGTAAGATACTCGGGTGAAAGCAGAATAATACTGCCCAGCTTGTCGTCAATGCTGGTGAAGCGGTGCAGCTGATTGGGGAATATGATTAAAATATCCCCGGGGCCAACGGTGTAGTTCGACCCGTCTACCGATACCCGACTGCTACCCTCTAACATATATAATATTTCAACATGATTATGCAGGTGCGATGGGTAGTCTAACCGCCCGCTGTACCAGCATCTGAAATCAAATTTTAAGGCTTGATAAAAACTATGCATCCTGCTTCTCCTGCTCGTAGTTTGTAATTATACGGTCTACCTCGTCGGCGTGGCATACCCTAAAGATATATTTTTTCCCGTGCTTGGTGCGGTCGTAAATATACACCGCTTGTTTGGCGTTTTGCATCATTTTTTGGCGCAAGACTGTTTCCGCTTCCGAGTAGTCGGAGATAATCCCGTCCTCGCTGATGCCTTGGGTGGAGAAAAAGAAAATATCGGCATACAATCCGGCCACCGCCTGCTCAGCCAAAGGGCCTACCAAAGCGTGGGAATTTTCCACCGGCGTACCACCGGTTAAATAGCAGCGGATATGTTTTTCTTTTAGCTGCTCGGCCACCCGAATACTGTTGGTAACCACCGTAAGATTTTGTTCGGAGTAAATATAATCTACAATGTGCCCTGCAGTGGTAGACGCGTCTATAAATACCACGTCACCGTTATGAATCAGCGCCGCCGCTTTTTTTGCCAGCTCTGCCTTGACCGAGGGGTTGGTGCGGTCCCGTACCTCTACCGGCAGCTCACGGTTTTGGTGGTCGGGCCACGAGGCACCACCATAGCAACGGGCAACCAGGCCGGCCTGCTCCAAGGCAATTAAGTCCCGCCGAATGGTAATGGGCGCGGCGTAGAGTAGCTTAGATAAATATTGCACCGTGCAGTACTTGCGTTTCTGCAATATCTCTAATATTTGATTTTGCCGTTCTATTTTGATCATTTTTGTTCCTTTCTGTGCCGTTTAAAAGGCATAAAATGGTTTTTTATCAAAGTTGTGAACAGTTGTTGACACGGAAATGTTTATTCTTTATAATACTATCACAAAGATAAGGAGTTGTAAAGATGAAAACCGTTACGATTATCGGTGCCGGTATGATGGGCTCAGCCCTGGCGTTCCCTGCAAAAGAGAACGGCAATATCGTTCGCCTGGTGGGCACGCATTTGGATCGGGAGATTATCGATACCTGTCGCGCCACCGGTCGGCACCCTAAATT
>CAZUJI010000103.1:0-5792 GCA_964620235.1 uncultured Eubacteriales bacterium | reverse complement strand
GAAACTGAAATCCTGTAAGAACACCCATACTGGTGCGGGCGACAGGAGTTGAACCTGCACGTCGGGGACACTAGAGCCTAAATCTAGCGCGTCTGCCAATTCCGCCACGCCCGCATATATTCAGTTTTTTGCAGGGCAGCCGCGCCCCGCGTGACTCTTCGGTGACCAAAATTTATTTCGGCTTGGAGCGCCGATAAATTTTGACCGCGGCGCCTTTTGAACTCTCGCTGCATCGTCCGTAAGGACGCGCTCGGTTCAAAACTGCCAATTCCGCCATACCCGCATATTCTGTTATGGCCTTTATTTTTACACGGCAAGGCCTGCCGAGGTGGGTCGTTCGACTAATCCACAATTCTAACGGCCATTTTTGTGACCGCAGTATAGTATAACACACCAAAATCAAATAATCAAGTACTTTTTTGCGAAAAATTAAAAATCCGCACACAAACGACTTTTTGTCGGTAGGGTGCGGATTTTTTTATTCTGCAAAGGGGGCGTAGCGGCTGGAGCCGCGCGTGTAGCGCATGGTCCAAATTTGCAAACGTGTGCGGTGGGAGAGATATTTGTCCTCAAAATCGTCGCCTTCCAGCCAGTCGCCTTTAAAGGTAAAGTTTTTAAGGCCGGGCATTTCGTCAATGGGCTCGTGGCCGGGGGCGGCAGGGAGCTGACTCTTTTTAGGCTGCAGGGTAACGCTTTGGGCGCCGCAAAGCACCTCTAAAGCAGCATACAGCCAGTCGGCGGGGCCGATGTTTTGCTCACCCACGGTAATTTGGGTGGGTAAAAAGCCGTCTGCGGCCATCTCTTTTGCCGAGGCCCGCATTTGGTCGGCCGTTACGGTAACGGGAGCGGTAATGCCTACGGGGGTGTCTAAAAATCCGTAAACGGTGCCGCAAGTGTGGCTCTCTTGCCCTAAAAGCAGGCTGCGGCAGGCCAAGAATAAATCGCTAATGCAGTAAGATTCGGGCAGGGTCACGGGGTAAAAAGACTCTGCAAGCTGCGCCTTTAATGCAGGAATATCTTCCAAAGTAATGGGCCTGCGCGTGGCGTTCAAATGGCGAAGCTCCGCGGCAATTTCGCTGTAAGTAGTAAACTTAAAGCGGCCGTCTTCTTTAAATTTGCGCACCAAACGCCTAAAGTTGTTGTAAAAATTGGCGGTGCGCTCGGGGGTCTCGCGCTCGGCCTCTACCCATTGGCCAAAGGGGTGCATATTTACCTTGTGGTAGTTGCAACCGTCCCAAAATTTGGTGTACATAGCGCGGTTGGGGTGGTTGTACATTACGCAATACTCGTTTTGGGCTTCTTGGTCCACAATCCATTGCAGGTGCTCGTCGGTCAGGTCAGCCTCAAACAAGCGGTTCCGCTTGGCGTGCTCTAATTGGGTGTTGTAGCGAATATGGCACAGGTTGCAGTAGTACATAGGCCGACTGTCGGGCGTGGCCATGGCGGTGCCCGCCATAATGGGAAACCCCATTTTGGCCAAGGCGTACTGTGCCGCATAACCAAAGGAGTTGCCGGGGGGCACGGCGCAAACGTTTTGTTTTTGGCCGGTGGCGGCCTCTACCGTTTGGGCGCCCTTGCCCTCACGCTCTACATACAAGCGTATAGCCTCGGCACAGTCTTCAATATCGGTCATTTCACTAATGGTGGGGTGATAGGTGTGCCCCCAAGAGTGAAATACCACCTCGTGGTGCGAAAGGGCCTCTAAAACGTCGGTGCGACCCCAGTTTTGCAGTTGCTCGGCCAGCAGGCCAACCACTGCAAAGCAACCCTTTACACCCTCGGTGCGCAAAATCTCGGCCAGGTTATAAATGGCATCGGCGGCGCGGTTACAGGTAAAATCCTCGGTGTCAAACGAGAATAACAAACGCGTCATATTGCAAGACCCCCTTATCTTAAAGAATACGCATTTTGCGGTGCGGGCTCACGGTACATCCAACGGCCGGTAGTAAAATCGGGTATCGCCTGCGGAGCGCCACCCTCGGCAATGGATTTTTCGGTCAGAGCGGTAATGGCCATATAGGTGGCGGCATCGTAGGCGTCAATAGGGGGCTCTATCTCGGCCTTGGCCGACTCAATAAAGGCCCGCAGCAGCAGATAATCCATACCGCCGTGGCCGCCGCTGGCATCGTAGCCCTGCCACAGCGGGTGCAGATATTTTTCTTCATACTGCTCGGCGTTTTTATACATTTTGTGGGGGTCCTCAATGCCAAAATGCTCCTCGTCAAAAAAGAAGCTGTCGGTCTGCTCAAAATAGGCCGCCTTGGTGCCGTGAACGGTGTATTCGCGGCTGTAGGCGCGGGGGAGAGTGGTGTCTAAAGTCAGGGTAATGGTCTGCCCGCCCGAGCATTTAATAATGGTCGAAACCACGTCCCCTTGGTTAAATTTGATGTTGCTCAGCTCGTGCTCGGGGCCGCGCTCTTTTACACTGTAGGCGTGCAAGCCTTGCGCCGAAGAAGCCATAGATACCAAGCTGACAAAGCGGTTGCCGTCGTTAATTTTCAACACCTTGCCCAAGGGCACCAAGGCGTGGGTGGGGTAGTTATCGCAGTTGCGGTGGGTGTAGTTGCGCAGGCGATAGTGCCGATTTTCAATACCCTCGGTGATTTCCTTGCGCAGGTCGTGGCAGTAGCCCCCCGAGCAGTGAGAAATCTCACCAAACACACCCTGACGAGCCATATTTAAGGTCATCATCTCGCGCTTGCCGTAGCAGCAGTTCTCCAACAGCATACAGGGGGTGCCGGTGCGCTCGTAGGTGCGCACCAAGCGCCAGCAATCCTCTAACGAGTAGGCGCCGCCAACCTCTAAACCGGTGTATATGCCGGCCTCCATTGCGGCGCAGGCAATGTCAATGTGTGCCTCCCAAGCGGCGGCAATAATTACCGCGTCAATGTCTAATTTTAAAATTTCTTTATAATCTGTGGTAGCAAAAGGCCGTTTGCCTGTGGTTTGCTCCACAATGTCGGCAGCGTCGCGGGCGCGGTCCTCGTAGCCGTCACATACGCCGACAATTTCAAAATCGCCGTCCTTTTGGTATACCTTTTTCATTAAATTACCCTTTAATAGGCCGCGGCCTCGGGCGCCGTAGCCAATAAAACCAATGCGTAAAATGTTTTTCATAGCAAAAACCTCACTTTCTACTTGTAAAATACCATATCCGGTATTATAATACAATATAAATATGGCTATTTTTATTTAGAAATCGGCCAACTTTTGAGGTGTGCGCTGTGTACAACTATAAATATCGCCCCGTGCAACGGATGTTTCGCCTAAAACACATTATTTCGGCCATAGACGTGGTGCGCCCGCGGGACTATTATTTCCCGGGGGAGATGCACGATTTTTGGGAGATGGTGTATATTGCCGACGGCCACGCCAATTGCACCGCCGACGAGCGGGTGTACGCCCTGAAAAAGGGGGACGTCATCTTTCATAAGCCTATGGAGTTCCACCGTATATGGTCGGATAAGCAAACCTGCCCCCGTTTGCAAATCGTATCCTTTGCGGCGCGGGGTAGTGGTATGGCCTTTTTTGCCGACAAGGTGTTTTCAATCGACGAGCTGGCCGCCGCCAACGTGGCCGAAATTAACGCCGCCTTTAAAAACGTGATTCGCCTTTCAAAGCAAGCCGATGCCGCCCACGACGAGTACGCCTTTTACTCCTCTAAGGCCGCGCTGCTGTTAGAGCATTTTTTATTCGATTTGTACGGCAAAAAGACCCACCACGACCAGCATACCGACCGCACCGGCCGTCAGTACGAGCAAATCGTGCGGGTGCTTAACGACCACTGCTGTGAGCCGTTGTGCATTGCCGACGTTGCCCGCTTGTGCAATTTAAGCGTAAGCAACCTAAAACGCATTTTTCACGTGTACTCCGATATCGGGATTATGAAGTATTTTACCTCAATTAAACTGCGGCGGGCGATGCAAGAGCTGCAAGACGGCAAGCCCATTGCCCAGGTAAGCGACGGGCTGGGCTTTTCCAGCCCCAGTTACTTTCACGCGGTGTTTAAAAAAGAGCTGGGGGTAACCCCAAAGGAGTATCTGCGCCGAGGAGATAAAAGTAACAGCGCTGTAACGTAGGGTATCAAAACTGTAAATTGACAGGCTGCCCCGCCTTTGCTATATTGAAGGTGCAAGGGGCCCCGCAAAGCCCCAAAATAAAGAGGTGATTTTATGAAAAAACAACTGGCCGTTCTTTTAAGCGTATTGCTGCTTTTCACCGTTGGCTGCGGACCCAAAACCGCCGCGCCGGATGTTTCTTCCGGGGCGGATGCTACGTCGGTGCCTGCGGTGGGTGAAATCTACTACGACGACGCCAACAAAATTGCCCTGTACCCCTATGAGGGTGTCGATACCTCTTGGTTTTACGAAACCATAGCCCCGAAGTATTTGCTGTTGTCTACGGATGCTATGTACGCCTATAAAAAAAGTCATTATTCTATAGAGGAGGCTAATGCCTGGGTGCAACAGCGAATTCCTCAAAATGGCGAGATGTTTCAAAAAATGGTGTGCGAGGCTTGCCCCATAAGTTTAATGCGTCGATGTTTGCTCCTGGAAGATGACGAGTTGGATAACTACGTTTCCATTGAGACCGAACGTATCAATGCCGACCGTCCCGAGCAAGAAAAAATTGCGTTCTCTCAACAAGAACGCGCTTATATTTATAACCAAGACCTGAATAATATGGCCGGGGATTACGGCTTTAGCGCCCAGGGCAAAATATACAGTGCCTATTGGTTTTTGAATACGTCCGTAGAGGCAATGCAACAAGCGGATGTGTCGCTTATGGACCTGGACACAAGAGTAAAACGCTATGTTCAAAAGGTTAAGGATATGCCCAAGTACGTGCAGCTGTTTGAGCAGAAGTTGCAGGACTATATTGCCCTGTTGCGCACCGATAAAGCGATGTTCGTAAACGACCAAGGCTATTATGATCTGTATTATACCGATGATGACAGCAACGATTGGTTTTACGAGACTTGGGATCGCACCCCCTTTGTGTACAATTTCTCCTTGTACTGGCTGGAAAAACGTATGGATGCGCAGATGATTCAAGCGTGGAGCGAGCAACAGACGGTTACCACGAACCGCTCCTTTGATTTTGTGTTGCCCAGTAATATCCGGGTGGTAGAAGAACTATCGGTTCCAAAGGCCGTTTATGAAGCGGCGGCAAAAGAAGCGAACGAAGCTTATCAAAACGGGAATAAGTATACTCGCACTGCGTACCTGGTAACCCAGGCGCATATTGACGCCATTTACTCGGGGGACCGCAATACGATGCTGCAAGCTTTAGAAGGGAAATACGGATTATATGCCAATGGCAGATTATACAACGCCTATTGGATATTAAATCACGGCCCCGAGGATTACCGCCAAGCGGGAATTTCGGTGCAAGACCTGGAAGAAAAGGTAGCCAACTACAGTTATACTTTGTTTTCTAAGGGTGAGGGGCAGTACGCTTACGCCTTTTACCAAAAACTGCAACAATACAAAGCGTTAATGGAGTAATTTATGAAAATCATCGCCCATATTTACACCGATTTTGACACCAAGTTCGGTCTGCCGCGGCAAAGCGGCCTGGCCGAGCTGCAGGGTAAAATTGTATTCCGGCCGCCCTACCGCGTGGCCGAGGCCTTTCGCGGGTTAGAGGCGTATTCGCATATTTGGCTGCTTTGGGAGTTTTCCGAAGCAAAACGGGCCGAGTGGTCGCCTACGGTGCGGCCGCCCCGTTTGGGGGGAAACAAGCGTATGGGGGTATTTGCCACCCGTTCGCCCTTTCGCCCCAATCCGGTG
>CAZUJI010000102.1:0-5809 GCA_964620235.1 uncultured Eubacteriales bacterium | reverse complement strand
GAGGTGTTGTTGTAACTGTTGAAGAAGGTGGAAGAAACACCTCATCAGTCTCGCTGACGCTCGACAGCTTCCCCTCAAGGGGAAGCCTTGTAAAATGTAGTTCTAAAATGAAATACCCCCGATAGGGGTGTCTTTTTGTCTCTTTTGTGTAAAGGGGGCTACCGCTACGGCGGAACTTGGTATAACGAAAGCCTTTTTCCGCCGGCAAAGCGCCGGTGGTTTTTCTTTTTTACGCAAAAAAGCGCGGCTTACAAACGGCTTTTCTTGGGATACCCTCCGCAGAGCGGCATCGGTTTTGAGAAGCAAATTTCCTCCGACGGCTTGCCGAAAAGCCTTGAAAATATAATCCGTCAGTTCCGCCAAAAAAGCCTTGACAAAATACGGTGGGTTAGGTAAAATAAAATTGCGTGTATCTACCGTTTTGTCATTGTATGATAAAATGCGCGATAAATATGTGTAAACGCATAAGTAGGTATATGTTCGTTTATATGAAAGGAATGGTTTTATGAACAAAGTGCTTAAGCGGGCAGTTAGTTTGTTGCTTGTATTGCTTTTGGTGGCCTCCTGTGTGTGGTCGGCCCTTACGGTGCAAGCGGCGCACGACGTATTGTTCAAAGACGATTTTTCGTCTTCGTCACTTTCCGGGTGGCAATCCACGTCCGTGGGTGCAGTAGCCAACGGAAGCTACAAAATTTCGGGTACGGGGATGAACCTTGTATCCGGTAAAACGAGTGAAGCAGGCTTGGGCATTGCGGCCGACTTGTCGGTTACCCGGTATACCGACCCGGCTACCGGCGCCGTTGCCGAAACCGGAACCGCCTCCATCGTGTTCCACGCTAACGCCGAAAAGACCGAGTACTACGAGTACGGTTTGGGCGTTAATAAAAACGGTGCCGCCTACTTAATGGTGTCTTTATGCCGCGCCGATGGCACTTCGGATATGAATCGCTTGCAGTCCGAAAATATCAACGGTGTACCCGGCGGCAGAATCCGTGAGAATACGGTATATGCCTTAAAGGTGTTAATTACCGAGGATAAGCTCCAGTTTTTAATCAACGATAAACTGTTTTACGAAACCAAACCGGTTTTAAAGAGCGGTTTATTTGGTATTTCGGCCTGGAACGCCACCGCCACCGCCCATAATTTTAAATTGCAACAGCTGGGCGAGAAGGAAGTGGACTCTATTCAGGTTCTCAACGCGCCTGCCCAGGTGGCCTTGGGCGCAGAGTTGGGTATTTCCGTTCAGGTCAACTACGCCGGCATCTACGGCAGCGAAATACTGAGCGAGGATGCTCCCGGCTTAAAAATCACCGGTTACGACAACACGCTGGGCCAAAAGACCCTTACCGTGTCTTACGGCGGTAAATCCGGTAGCTTTACCACCGATATCCTACCCGCTGTGGGCGATAAGGTGTTGTATGACGCCGGCAAGTTTACCAACGCCGCAGAGTGGACCTGTACCCCCGATTCGGGGCTCCCGGCATACAACTTCCAGGTAAAAAACAATCGGTTAGAGCTGGTGTACCCCGACCACGGCAGCTACGGCAGCGCTTTAAAATCTTATGCGGTTGCCAATGTAGACACAGCGGTAACCAAAGGCGTATATAACTATTATATAGAGGCTGAAATGGCCATTACCAGCGAAGGCAAGGTTGCCCGTACCCCGGGCGCAGACCTGTATTTGGCCAACGGTTATTTCTTCCGTGTTGCGCTGGGTGGCGCTGTAAGTCTGTATAAGTCCGCTGCCGGCGTAAACACCTCGATTGCCAGCGGTGACGTATCCGGCATTGATTTGGGCAAAAAGTTCAAAGTCCGCGTTGAGGTGTGCGATAACGTCTGGAGCCTTGACGTTAACGACAAACGCGTATTAACGGTAGAGGCCGACAAGCAGGACGTAACCCCCCACGCGCGCGTGCAGAGCACCAACGGCGGTATGGCGGTATATAATTACAAAATGGCCGCCTTTAGCAAAAAAACCGTTTGGGCTGCGAAATCGATTAAGGTACTGGATGCCGACGGTAATGCGGTTACCAAGCTGGTATCTCGCAAATTGGACGTAAGCTCGTTGGTACTGCGGGTAACCTACGTAGACGGCACCGTTCGGTACGCGCCTATAAAAGAGGATATGCTTTCGGGCTACGATGCCAACAGCAAAAAAGCGCAAACCGTTACCGTTACCTACGGTAATGCTACCACCAATTTTAATTATGAGTATACCTCTTATTTGTTCTTTGACGATTTTAACAGTGGCAAATACAAGGCAGAATGGTCGGGATTTACTAACCCTACGAGATATAGCTGGTCGGTAGAAAAAGGGTGGCTGTATGCCAAAAACAAAACCCTGGGCCAATCCAAAAAGTATGGCGGTAGTGCTATATCTATTGCCTCGCCCTCGGGTGTTAAAGCAAAGGACGTTGCCGTAAGCGCAGATTTTAAATTTGCTAACACGTATTTTAAAAGCAATTTAGAAAAAGAAAAGGCCTATATGGGTCTGCAGGCCCGTAAAAGCGGCGGCAAAATGTACGAGTACCGTATGCTGAATGACGCCAACGTTGTATCCTTGGAGCTTTTGCGCCACGGTAGCGATGGTGCCAAAACGTTACATACGGTTAAGCAGGGCGATATCGTTCGACTGTTAGAGATAGAATCGTTGGATAGAGAAGCCGTCTTCAATCTGCGGATGGAGATTATCGGCAACAACATTTATCTTTTCGTTAACGATAAATTAATGCATATATATAGCGATTCCGACGAAGAGGCGATTACCGCCGCGGGCACGGTGGCCGTTAAGGTCATCAACTGCGACGCGATGATCGATAACGTATGCGTAGAGCCTATGGAGCCCCGCGATATTGTGGATATTTCGATTACCGGTCAGAACGAAAACGGTGAGATCGATCTGGTAAGAGGTATGGCGCTGGATACTGCCAATATGACCGTAGTTGCCCGGTATTCCGACGGTTTTGTGTCGGAGGATCCTATGATGGCCGAGTATCTGTCGCAGGATCGCGGGTTCCCGGTTGGTCGCTCGGAGGTTACCTTAACGTACAGAGGTTACAAATCCACCTTTACCGTAAACGTGTACGAGCGCCCCGAGTACGTGCAGGCCTTTGTGGATAAAATGAAGGGGATCAACCCCGCCGGGCTGACCGCCGCCGACGAAGCCAAGGTCGCCGAGATCTGCGCGTATTTTGATACCCTTTCACCTTGGGAAGTACAGAATTTAGATGCCGCCGTTTATAAAACGTACCGGGATATGGTAGAGGCGATGGACCGCTTGCGGATTGCCGAAACCAAAGATAAGGCTCTGCTGTATTACGATGATTTCAGCAGTGAAACGCTGGATACCGGGGTATGGGACATTGAATACGAATCTATCGTAGGTGAGTGGGACCAACGCAACGGTTACATTACCAACGAGCAGATGGTTCATAATGAATCCGGTAACGGCTTGGCTTTATTAAAAAATTTGTATGGCGAGATCAACGTTGTAGAAGTAGATCTGATGATGGTATACCCCGCTTGCTATACGGCGGTGGCCTTTAACGTAACCGATAAAGGCTATTATCACGCTCGTGTTACCAACAAGGTCTATGATACTGAGGGCAATGTGATGTACACCGTACAATTGCTGAAATACTCCTCAAGCAGACACACAATTATAGGTCAGGTTTATGCGCAAACCAAGGGGATTGCAGTAAAAGAAGGCGAGTTCAACACTATGCGCATCGTCTCCGACAACGGCAAGATCTCCATATATATTGATGGCACACCGGTTTTGGCGTATAGCGACTCCGGAGAAGTTTTCTACGAGGGTAGTGTGGCGCTCCGTGTGTCCGAGGCTGACGGTCGGTACGACAACCTGCGTATCTATGGTACCGCCAAGGAACGCCCCAAGGACCTTGAGTATGAAAAACAAATTACGCCCGTAGAGTACACCGACGATTTTGAAGATGAAGCGATAGGCAAAGACCCCAGCCATTGGTCTGAGAACAAAACAGACGACTGGAAGGTTTACAACAAAGGCGGCAGCAAGGTCTACGGCACCGGTGTTACCGACCGACCCACCTATACCTTCCTGCATTCTTACGAGTGCGATCCGGTAATCAAATCTAAAATGATGTATACCGGCTCGGGTAAGGCAGGCTTTATAGCCCGTTTCTACGACGATATTTCTTATATGGCCATTGGTTACGACACTGCCACCAAAAAATGGTTTGTGGCCGATACCCAAAGCAGCGAGCAAGACGAGTTGCAGGTAATTTATGCCGAAACGGCGACGCCGATGACCGCCGGCCAATGGTACGAGGTGGAAATACAGCTTTCAGGCAAAAGCTTAACTGTAAAAGTGGGCGGCAACACCGTTTTAGAGGTTAAGGACCGGCTGCTGGTGACCGATTTTGGCCGTATGGGCTATTTTGCCAGCGGCGCGCAAATGTACGGTGACGATTTATACGTTAAAAACGTCAACGGCTGCCATTTTGAGGATGCCGACCAACTGTATACCACGAACATCGTTACCACCCACAGTGAGATCGAAGAGATTCGCCCCGGTGTGTTGGTGGCCGGCGATGACGACTATATTTCTTATAACAACGGCGCCTCTTTTGAGAAAACCTCTGATTACCAGGGCATTCAGAGTGTATCCCCCGGCTATACTTCTATATTGAACGTTAAAGGGGACACCTGGATTCAGCTGGCCGACGGCGAAAACGGCGATATGGTCGTTCAGCAATCGGATGACGATATGCGCAACTGGAGAACCATCAGCACGCTGCTGCCGGCATCCGAAAGAAAAGATGCCTACGGTAATAGCATTGCAATATTCCACGTAGGCACCCTTACGCAGCTGGATATAAATGGTAAGTCCCGCATTTTTGCGCCGATTGGTTTCCGTAAAATGACGGTAAAAGGCGTCTTGAACGGCCACTATACGCGCATTTTCTACTCCGACGATAACGGTTACACCTGGATCGAATCTGAAAATGATACGCGCGACTTGCTTCCCGGCTATGACGATAATACGTATTCCAGTATCTGTGAGAGCAAAATTATTAAATGCGCTGATGGTTCTATCCGTTGTTACGAGAGCCGTCACGGTGGCGGTTGTATAGGCTACTTTGAGTCTAAAGACGGCGGTGTGACCTGGAGCGAATTTGGCCTTGTTCCTTATTTGCAGTGCGGCGTTGTTTCTTACGGTATTGATGAAGATCCTTCCAACCCCGGCACCTATTATATGGCTTGGGTTAACTCCCTCCCCGATAAAATCGGCGGCGGTATGCCTCGTGTGCGCATTTCGTTGGTCCGCACCACCGATGGCAAAAACTGGGAGTTCTTGTGCGACATTGAGCGCACCACCAACTATCGCAATGCCCAGCATACATACGTGCGGCAATTCCTTGACCCCAACGTTACCGTTACTGAGAATACGGTGCACGTTACCTTCGGCCGTTCTACCATTGGTAAGGCCGGCGACACGCATAACAATCAAACCGTAAGGTACTATAGCATTGCAAAGGATGCTTTAACGGTTAAACCCTGGGACGATGCTACGATGGAAGACAGCTGCTTCCCCAAGAGCATTGCTATGGGGACTCTGCCCCAAACCAAGTTTGGTTATGCCGACTTGTTTAACACCTTAGGCGCCACCGTAATTGAGACCTCTGTTAACGGTTTAACAAAAGAGAACGATATCCGCAACTACACTATATTAAACGGCGGCCCCAATATGTTTAAGCTGGGCAAACAGACCATTACCTTAATGAGCGAAAACTATTTGCTTACCAGCTATGAGATTGAAATCGTACCC
>CAZUJI010000101.1:0-5810 GCA_964620235.1 uncultured Eubacteriales bacterium | reverse complement strand
GCAATGCCGGAAGAAAGACGCTTGAATAAAACTCCTCACAACGTGATAATGGAAAACCGTTCTAAGTTAAACGTCAGCGGCATATTAGACGTAGATAGCTTTGACGAACAAAGCGTTATTTTAAAAATGGATGACGGTCAATTGTCTATACGCGGCGAAGGGTTGCGTATCGGTAGCTTTAGTGTTGAGACCGGTGAAATTGCAGTAGAGGGTAAAATTTTTGCTTTAGTATATTCCGAGAGTGGCGCGGTCAAGGGTGGCGTGTTCTCTCGTTTGCTTAGATAATGGGCCATATAACCGTTGCCGATCAAACCGTTACCTTTTTGCTGTCTTTAGCATTAGGTGCCATTTTTTGCGTTTTTTATGATGTGTTTCGGTGCTTTCATATTAGATGTAAAAGCTGGGCGACGGTGTTTATCAGCGATATTTTATTTTGGCTTATAGCCGCCGTTGCAGTGTTTTGTTTTTTTGTATTGCGCACAATGGGGCAGGTGCGGGGCTATGCGCTTTTGGGTGTTGCCCTTGGCTTCGTTGCAGGTAGGCTGCTGTTTGGCAATACGATTTTACGACTGTTTTGCCGTATCGAGCGGCTTTTTTGCGCCGTGCTTCAACTATTGTTGGGGCCAATGCGCAGTTTTTTTGTTTTTTTGCAAAAAATATGCAAAAAAATAGGACGTATTATAAAAAAAGGCTTGAAAAACCTAAAGAGTCTATTGTATAATACATCTAATAAATTAAATAAAAAACGGAGTAAACTATGGGTACACAAAAAGAGCGAAAAGTAAGCATCGTTTTGCGCTTGGTTTTACTTGTTTTTGCTATATATATTGTTTTTTCCTTGGGGAATTTACAAATTCAGCTGGTGCAAAGCAAAAAAGAGTTGGCTGCTATAAACGCCACCAAGGAAGAAAAGGTTTTAAAAGTAAACCAAATGCTCGACCTGTTAGAAAACGGGGAAGAGGCAGACTTTATTGAGCGCGCAGCTCGTGAACGGTTGGGTTACGCCTTTGCCGACGAGCAAGTTTTTGTTGATTTATCAGGAAACTGATGGAATATTAAGGAGGATATCTTTTCGGTATGCAAATCGCGGTTGGAGAAATTGTTGAGGGTAAAATTACAGGTATCACTAATTTTGGTGTATTTGTAGATTTAGGCGAAGGTAAATCCGGTATGGTACATATTTCTGAGATTGCCTTAACCTACGTTAACGACATTAAAGAACACGTTAAAATGAACGATGTCGTTAAAATGAAAGTGTTGAATATCACTGAAGACGGAAAGATTTCTTTAAGCATTAAACGCGCTTTAGAGCAAGAGCGCCGCGAGCGGCAGCCTGCACCCCGCAGCACCCGCCCTGCGCCCTTTGTCAGCTTTGGCCAACCTAAAAGTGAGCCTGCCAGTTTTGAAGAAATGATGAATCGCTTTAAACAAACCAGCGACGAAAAATTCTCAGACTTAAAAAGAAAAAATTCCGACACAAGACGCCCTAAGCGCGGTTCGGCAACCAGATAATTTCAGCAGGCGGCTTGCGCCTGCTTTTTTCTTGTAAAAACAAAGGAGTTTTGGTATGTTACTTGTCCACGGTAAAATATACACGGCAGAGCCCTCTGTCGGTGTTATTGAAGATGGTTATATTTTAGTGCAAGACGGCAAAATCAAGCAGGTTGGCCCTATGGCGCAGCTGGGTGCGTATGCAAAGCCAGAAGCGCTCGATTTGGGCGGTAAATGTTGTTACCCGGGCTTTATTGACGCCCACACCCACCTTGGTATGTGGGAGGATGCCTTAGGCTTTGAGGGGGACGACGGCAATGAGGATACCGACCCTTCTTCGCCTCATCTTCGCGCATTAGATGCGGTTAACCCTATGGACAAATGCTTTAGCGAAGCTGCCAAGGCAGGCATTACCACCGTAGTTACCGGCCCGGGGAGCGCTAACCCCGTAGGCGGGCAGATGCTGGCAATGAAAACGGTGGGTCGCCGCATTGACGATATGGTGATTTCAGAGCCGGTGGGTTATAAGTTTGCTTTGGGTGAAAATCCAAAAACCACCTATCACGAAAAATCCCAAACCCCGGTTACCCGTATGGCCACCGCTGCCATTATTCGCGAGCAGTTATATAAAACCTTTAAATATAACGAAAAAATGACCCAATATGAGTCAGACGAGTCTGAGGACGAGCCGGATTACGATATGAAATGTGAGGCGTTAATCCCGCTGCTTAAGCGCGAGGTTGCGGCACATTTTCACGCCCATCGGGCCGACGATATTTGCACAGCAATGCGCCTTGCCAAGGAATTTCAATTGAAGTATACCTTAGTGCATTGTACGGATGGCGCTAAAATTGCCGATATTTTGGCTGCAGAGGGTGCAACGGCTTTATGCGGTCCGTTGCTTTGCGACCGCTCTAAGCCCGAATTGTCCGCATTATCGCCTAAATTAGCGGCACGGCTTTGCTCTGCCGGTGTTAAAATCGGTATTATTACCGATCATCCCGTTATCCCCATTCAGTATTTGCCCTTGTGTGCGGGTCTGGCAGTTCGCGAAGGTATGCGTTTTGAAGATGCTTTGTCGGCCATTACGCTCTGGCCGGCCGAGATTTGCGGCATTGCGCACCGCGTTGGTTCCATAGCCCCAGGCAAAGACGCCGATATCGTTATCTTCTCGCAGGATCCCTTCTCTACCTACGCCAAGCCTGATGCGGTAATGATTAACGGGGTAATGCAAGCATGATTAACGAAATCTCGGTATCTCGGGTAACGGATTGTGTAGCTCGTCTGTGTGTAGAGGCTAATTTGCATTTACCCGAAGACGTAAATTGCGCATTGGAGCAAGCAAAAACCAAAGAAACAGATTTGCTTGCCAAGGATATTTTACAAGATTTAAGCGAGAATTTAATCGCCGCCAAGGAGTTGAATATCCCCATCTGTCAAGACACCGGTATGGCCGTTGTGTTTTTAGAGGTAGGGCAGGACGTACATTTTATTGACGGTGACTTAATGCAAGCGGTAAACGAGGGCGTTCGTCAAGGCTACGTAAACGGCTTGCTGCGCCTTTCGGTGGTAGGGGACCCTCTGCAGCGTGTAAACACCGGCGACAATACTCCTGCGGTTTTGCATACCAAAATAGTGCCCGGAGATGCGGTGAAGGTTACCGTAGCGCCCAAAGGCTTTGGCAGCGAAAATATGAGCGGCGTGCGTATGCTTACACCGGCAGCGGGTCGCACAGGCGTGATTTCGGCGGTGCTTGATGTGGTAAAGCAGGCCGGCAGCAACCCTTGCCCGCCTATGGTGATCGGTGTGGGCATCGGCGGCGATTTTGAACAATGCGCTTTATTGGCCAAGCAGGCGCTTTGCCGCCCCTTAAATCAAAAAAATCCAAACCCATTTTATAAACAGTTAGAAGAAGAATTGTGTCAGCTTGTAAATGCTTTAGGCATCGGCCCCCAGGGGTTTGGCGGTGTTACCACCTGCTTAGGTGTGAATGTGGAATACGCGCCTACCCATATTGCGGGCCTGCCGGTGGCTGTAAATATCGGCTGTCATGTTACAAGGCACAAAACAGAATTTTTGAGGTAAAGTATGACAAAGTACACATTTGTAGCCCCTTGCTTATTTGGTTGCGAGGGTATTCTTGCAGACGAGCTTAAGCGTATGGGCGCACAAGAGGTTAACGCCCAAAACGGCCGCGTCGTTTTTAGTGGCGACCAAGCGCTGTTGGCGCGAGCAAACATTTGCTCCAGAGTGGCCGAGCGTATTTTAATATTGATCGGTAGCTTTAAGGCAATGACTTTTACAGAGCTGTTTGACGGTGTAAAGGCGCTACCCTTAGAGGAGTATATTGGCAAGCAGGATGCGTTCCCCGTAAACGGGTGGAGCATTTCTTCGGCTCTGCACAGCATACCTGATTGCCAATCTATTATAAAAAAAGCCGCGGTAGAGCGGTTAAAATCGGTGTATCGAATTGACTGGTTTGAAGAAACCGGTCCGATACATATGCTTCGTTTTTCAATTTTAAAAGACGAGGTTTCGGTTATGTTAGATACCTCGGGTGAAGGTTTGCACAAGCGGGGGTACCGTAAAAATTCGGTAGAGGCTCCCATTAAAGAAACGTTAGCTGCGGCGATGTGCGACCAAGCGCACATATACCCCGACACGGTAATCGAAGACCCTTTTTGCGGCTCGGGTACCATCTTAATTGAGGCTGCTTTAAAGGCCAAAAACGTGGCGCCGGGCTTGCGTAGCAGCTTTGCGGCCGAACGCTTTGGCTTTATAGATGCAAAGGTTTGGCAGCAAGAGCGGGCAGCGGCGCAGGATGCCATTCGCACCGATATCCCGTTTCGCGCCATTGGGTACGACAAGGATCCTGCGTCGGTAAAATTGACCTTAGAGAATGCCAAAAAAGCGGGTGTAGGCAAGTATATTTCTGCCCAAGTGGCCGATATTGCCGACTTTAAAATGCGTGAAGAGCGATCGATTGTTATTACCAACCCGCCCTACGGTGAACGACTGTTGGATATTGCGCAGGCTGAAAAGCTATATAAAACGATGGGCGCTGTGTTTGTTCGTCAGCCGGGCAAAAAGTATTTTATTATCAGCCCCCACGATGATTTTGAAAGCTTCTTTGGCCGCAAGGCGGACAAGCGTCGCAAGCTTTACAACGGTATGATTAAATGTATGATGTATATGTATTTTAAAAATACGGATGGTGAATAACCTTGAAAAATGTGTTTATTATCAATCCCAATGCCGGTAAGGGCAAAAAAGCCAGAGCAATTATTGAAAAAATCAAGGCCTATTTTGCAGCCAACGGCGGCGAGTACGAGATTTTAGAAACACAAGCCGCCGGTCAGGCCACCGATTTGGCTCGGCAGTCGGCACAGACAACGGTAGATGCTGTTCGCATTTATGCCTGCGGTGGTGACGGTACGGCTTGCGAGGTTTTAAACGGCCTTGTGGGCTACCCCTACGTAGAGATGGGCCTGATTCCTTGCGGCACGGGCAACGACTTTTTAAAGTATTTTGATTCTACCGACCCTTTTTCAGACGTTGAGGCGCAGGTTAAGGGCACGGCATTCCCTGTAGATATTATTAAAGCAGGGGAGCGGTACGCTTTAAATCAATGCTCTATCGGTATGGATGCCACCGTGGCCGATAACGTGCGTTTGTTTAAAAAACTGCCCGTTTCCTCCAGTATGGCTTACAATATGTCGGTAGCCTATACCTTTTTTCAAAAAATGGGTGCTGAGTTAGATATTACCATAGATGGGGAGTATATAGGAAAATCGAATTGCCTATTTGCGGTTTGCGCAAATGCGCCCTATTACGGCGGCGGTTACAAAAGCGCACCCTTTGCCAAACCCAACGACGGTAAATTGGATTATTGCATCGTAAAAAACATTCCCCGTTTAAAGATATTGCGTTTGCTGGGAATGTATCGTAAGGGTACGCATACGGAGTTGGATTGCTGCACCGTTGGTACCTGCTCTAAAATGACGGTTAAAGCCGGCAAAAATGTTGCCGTTAATTGGGACGGCGAAGTGTGCCATGGCGTGGAGATGGCCTTTGAGGTGGTTAAAAAGGGTATTAAGCTGGTTGTGCCGCAAGGCTTGGCCGAGAAATTCAAAGAATATTACCCTGTAACCGCCGAAGAACCCGCATTGGTGTAAGGTTTATATTTTAAATAAGTTCAAAAAATGGGTTGACAATTCTTTTAAAGTTTACTATAATATTTGGGTCGGATTTTACCGTCCGACGCAAATCGAGGCGTGGCTCAGTTTGGTAGAGCGCTGCGTTCGGGACGCAGAGGCCGC
>CAZUJI010000100.1:0-5812 GCA_964620235.1 uncultured Eubacteriales bacterium | reverse complement strand
GCTGTGCTGCAAAGAGCATCTGTTAGACCAGGTAACCGACAAGTTCGGCGAGAACTTGCTCTTCCGCCGCAACTCCTCGGCAGGCACCTTTACCTTCTCGGTCAACGCCCGCATAAGCGACGGCCTGGTGGGCTGGATACTGCAGTTTGGTGCCGATATGGAGGTTAAAGCCCCCGCCGCCCTGCGGGAAAAAATCACCCACCGCATAACCGCCCTGCAGGAGCTGTACGGTAATAAATAAAAAAGCTCATCTTAGGGATTGCGCTCTATCGGTATAAAAAGGAAGCACGAAACCTATCACAGGGAGGCGTTTCGACTCCCGTTTTTTTGCAGACACCCCTTAGGTCTATCGTAACGGACGGTCGACGACTGTCCCTACTATTCAAAAAGCACAAGAAAAGGGGTTGAAAATCGGTAAAAACGGCAAAGCAAAACCCCTTGCCCCAAAAGGGCAAATATGTTATTATTATTATGTACATTTATGCAAAAAACGAAAGGGGTTTTTTACTATGCATAAAAGATTTTTAAAATGTGCATTGGCTATTCTGCTGTCGCTGTGCCTACTGCTCAGCACCACCGGCATTGCCTTTGCCAACGACGGGAGTACAGATATGACTGCTGTATCCACTTACGCTATGCAAGAGGTTTCCTCTGCTTATGAGGGAATTTCCTGGATCGACGTGCGCAATACCGATTCGCCCTTAGAGGTGTACGGCTTGCACGACTACGCCGATAATACCCAAAACGTTAACGGCACCTTCGTGCGTATGGACCACGACATTGCCACCTCGGTAACCAGCGAGTCTAAAACCGCCTTCCCCGAGGACGTTAGCACCATTACCAGCAGCTTTTACGGCGGCAATGTTTGGTTGCACAACCAGGAGCCTACGGGTGCCCGCGTGCGCTTTTCTACCGACTCGAAAAGCGTTGCTCTGCAGGTATATGCGCCTATTGCTGCCATTTGGGGCACCAAAGCCTACAATTTGGTGTTTGACCTGTACGTAGACACCGAAAACGGCAGCGAGTACTACGGCTCCTTCTCGCCCGATACCTCTTTAAGCGGCTTAAACGTATTCTATGAGGATATTATTGAGTTTGATACCGCCGAGCAACGCAGCATTACCATCTATTTCTGCTACTTAAACCCCATTAGCGACGTTTACGTGGGCTTAGATTCTGAGGGTAGTGTGGGCAAAAACGCCTATCCTTATGAGGAGGGCGGCAAAATCGTTTGGTTTGGCTCCTCCATCACCCAAGGCGGTGTGGTTACCCGCCCGGGTAAAACCTTCGCGGCCATTGTATCCCGCGAGACCAATACCGACTTTTTAAACCTTGGCTACTGGGGCAGTGCCGTCGGCCAGACCGCTATCGCCGAGGAGATTGCCCGCCAGGTGGAGGCCGGCGAGGTACGCGCCTTTATTTTAGACTACGATCATAACGAAAGCAACGCCAGCACCTTAAAATCCCGCCATTGGGCATTTTATCAAACGGTGCGCGCCGCCAATGCGGACATTCCCATTGTTATGGTGAGTCGTCCCAACCACTCGGCAGACACCTGGGACGCCTTGAGAACCGCCATCAGAGAGAATTACGAGGCCGCTTTGGCCGATGGCGACACCAACGTATTTTTTGTAGACGGCCAGACCTTCTGGACCGGTCACGACCATACCACCAACTCCAAAGGCTGCTCTATCTGCTTGCAGCATTTAAGAGACGGCGTTCACCCCAACGACGACGGCGCTCAAAAAATCGCCAACAAGATTTTAGGCCTGTTTAAGGATATGGAAAGCGGCTGGAACGAGGGCATTACCATTTACGAGAACGACTTCTCTGACGCCAATACCGCCTCTGACTGGACCATCCCCAGCGACGCTACCGCCTTTACTATTGCCGACGGCAAAATGACCTTTGACGTTACCGGCGAAAGCAAAAAGTATAACCTGACCCAATCCGCCGAGTGGGACAACTACTCGGTATCGGCCACGGTAAATATGAGCAGCGATACCAACCGGAACCTGTTTGGTATTTATGCCCGTGGTGGTACCGTTCGTATGCTGCTCCGTCAGACTACCGCCGGCTCTGAGAATTTGCGCCTGCGGGTTTACACCCAGGGCAACACTTATTATGAAAGCGGCGACGTTTATAAAATCGACACCGATTACACCTTAAAAATTATGGCGAAGGGTGCCGAAATCAAATACTTTATCAATGATAACGAAGTATTTACCTCCGAGACCAAGGTTGCCGCTGCATCCTCGGGCGCCGCAGGTGTGGAGACCTTCTGCGGTACCGACCGCCGCACCGTTGCCACGGTAGATAACTTTACCGTTAAGGCTTTAGGCTCGGCCGGTGATCCCCAGGGCATTATTGTGCCTCCGGTGATCTTAGCCCAAGTGGGCGAGACACTCCCCGCCTTTGATTTGCGGGTAGATTACGGCATCTACGGCACCAAAAAAATATCCTCTACCGACGAGGGCGTTACCGTAACGGCCGATACCTCGGTAGAAGCCATTACCACCTACACCGTAACCTACGAGGGCTTTTCGGCCAGCGGCACGATGTACGTGCTGGAGGATAAATCCCAAGCCTATGCCGACAGCTTTGATTCCTTAAACACCAACGCCTGGACCCCCTCGACCAATGTCACCGTTGCCAATGGCGTTATGACCATTACCAATGGCAACGCCAAGTTAGATAAGTTAACCGGTGCTACCGAATGGACCGATTATATTTTAGAGTGCGACATTACCACCCACGCGCAAGAAGCCTCTACCACGTTAAAGCAAACCACCTGCGTGGTCAGCGTGCGCAACCAATCGGGCACAAACGGTTACGAGTACGGCCCCATAATGACCAACAGCACCTTGTCCGGCACGGGCTACCGCTTGTACGAGCGCGGCTCGGCCTCGGTAAATAGCACCTACACAAAATACACGCCCACCCCCGGTGTCACCGACCATATCCGCATTGAGGTATCGGGTGACAATATTAAGTTCTACCTGTTGAAGAACGGTGAGTATATTTTGACCCACGAGGTTACCGACGCCGTTTACGACAGCGGCTCTATCCGTTTTTACGTAAACACTGCTTGCTTCTCGGTGGATTTTGATAACCTGCTGATTATCCCCTTGACCAACAAGACCTTAAAGAGCATCTCTCTGCCCACCGAAACGGTAGACGTGCCCTGGGGCGTAGACCCGGATATTCAAATGACCCTGAACTACGGTATTTACGGCACCGAGGAGATGGATATCTTCTATAACGAGGACGTAACCGTACATTTCGACCGCTACCAGGTAGGCGAGCAAACCTTAATCGTACAATACGGCGGCAAAGAGGCCAGTATGAAGGTAAAGGTACATGCCAGAAGCGGTATCAGAGCCAGTAACTTTGTTGTAGCCAAGGGCGGCACTCCCAGCTTTGAGGTATGGAGCGAATACGGCCCGGTAAGCTACAAATATATGGGCGGCGCGCATCTGTGCACCGGCTTAGACGTAAACACCCCCGGCCGTCAGGTGGTTACCGTAACCGATAACGATGGCTACAGCACTCAGGTAATTGCCACCGTTGTTGAAGAAGAAATTTACAAATACGTAGACTTTAGCGACGTTGAAGACGGTACGGCCCCCACCGGCTGGAACGTGACCACCTTTGGTACCGTTACCGACGGTGTGTTTACCACCAACGGCAAGACCCAGTATTATATGAACGGTACCCGAAGCGATGACTATATTTCGTCGGTAGCCGCCGACTTCCGCTTGACCAACAGCCAGTTCAATGCCTTTTACGATAACGTAACCACCGGCAAAAACACCGGCTACGGCGTGGTTCGCTTTGGTAAAGACAACGGCATCGGCAACGCGCTGGCCTTTAGCGTGATGTTTGACTCCGACTGCACGCCTTACTTAGTGCTTACCGGTAGGCACGGCGATACAAACGCCACTGAAGCAGACGTATTGGTGTTTGCAAAAGAGCTCTTTACCGATTTTGTGTTTGACAAATTCATCAACTTAGAGATGAAGGTCTACGGTAACACCGTATCGGGCTTTGTAAACGGTGTAGAGCGTATTCGTTACACCTTTGACTCGACCGATTACACCGTACCCGAGGGCCGCGTATTCTATAGCCCCGGCCTGTACTGCGAAGAGGTGTTATACGACGTCACCCGTTGCGGTATTACCGCCAACGGTGCAGCCGTACCCAACGGCATCGGCATTGACGTAGACGTGGATAACTTCCTGCTGCGAGACGTAGAGGCCTACTATATCAGCACTGTTGCCTACGACGAGAGCGGTGAGGGTTCGGCGCCTGCGCCGGTAGTCAATGGCGGTGCTGAGATGGCCCTGCCCGGCCAATGGCTCACGGTAGAGGCCGACGTAAACAGTAACAGCTCGTTGTACGTAGACGACAAGCCCTTGTTTGTAAACGCAGCCGATGGCTTTGGCGGCGCCGGCACCACGTTCGGCTTTACAATGCCTTCTCGAGACGTGCTGGTTAATATGTATGTCCGTCCGGAGCTTTCCGAAGGCAGCTATGACCTTGCCACGGTAGGTACCTCTATTAAAGAGGGCTACGGCCTGCGCTTCTTAAACCGCTTGTACCTGCCCAGAGTGTACGACGGCGACAAGGTTGTAGGCTTAGATTTGGGCGATATTACCGAGTTTGGTGCTTTGATCTTCCCCGCCGATCTGTGGGAGGGCTACTACCCGGGCAACGATAGTTACCCGGATATCCCGTTGGATATTGCCGCTAAGGCCGTTGCCTACAGCGCAAGCGAAAGCCATCTGTACGACGTTACCGAAAGATACGTAGACTTCTCAGTTGTGGTAAAAACCAACAACACCCAAAGAGAGTTTGTATGCGTGCCTTATATTATTTCTACAGAATACGGCTTTGACACCTGGACCCCCATGGTTATGAGCATTGACGGCTGGTACGAGCTCCAACAAGAGCCGGAAGATTCTTCTTCTGAAATCGCATAAACAAGATTGACAACTGCTTTGTTTTAAGGTAGTATATGTGCATTGCGAATGATTTTGAAGGAGAATATTAGATGATGAAACACTACCAAAAGCCGCTCTGCGAGATTTTAGAGCCGCTGCCGGAGGAAGCCTTGGCTGCGTTAGGCGGTACGTCCTCCCCCGGCTTTGGCGATAACGACGTAGAGTTATAATCTGCAAACAGCAAAAAAATCCCTCCGCCGGGCGGAGGGATTTTTTATGTTGCTTTAAAACTTACGGCGCTTAATGCGAATGTACTCGCGCACGTCGTTCTTTTCGCCGTAGCGCTCTTTTAAATCTTTATAGAATGAAAACCCAAGCAAGAAAATGGCCACCAGCGCCAGCACAATGACCGCCACAATGGCAATGCTTAAAAAGATGGTCATACCCTTGCCGGGGAGGTCTTTGCCGTGGGTGTCTTTAATCTGCAGCTGCTCTATGGCTGCCTTGGCCTCGGCTAACGAGGTGCCATAGTATAAAAGCCGATACACCGCGCCGTTTTTAACGGTAATATACTGTACCGTGCCGTAGCCGGTGCCACTTTGCACCGCGCAAAAGTAGGTTATGCCGTTTACCGTTTGCAGGGTGTAATTCTCGGCCAGTTTTTCGCCGATTTTATGTAGCTCGGTCTCGCCCAGCCCGTCTAAAGAAATAATATCCTTTGAGAATTCGGTCTGGCTGACCCGCAGCTGCAGCTGGGCGGCATTTTGGGGCATAACCGCCAACAAAAGCACGTCGTTTTGGGCCATAAAGGATTTTAACGAGTCGGTAGAGTGGCCCAACAGCTCTACGGCCTCTTGGTTTTGCTTTAC
>CAZUJI010000099.1:2006-5829 GCA_964620235.1 uncultured Eubacteriales bacterium | reverse complement strand
GAAAACACGGCAAAGCATAAAAAGTAAAAAGCCAAAAATTATACCCTAACCGTCGTTTTGTTAAGTGCATTGCTGGCTTGCGTTATCGGTTTTGCAGGTGGCGTAGGCGCAGCAATGCTGTTGCCCAAAGCCCCCGTGGCCGAAACACCCGCACCCCCTTCGGGTGGCGACGTTTCAAGCAACCAGGGCACCCAAAATATCGTAATTCAAACCCAGGTAGACTCTGTGGTTGAGGCGGTGTACCAAAAAAGCGGCAACAGCGTGGTTGGCATTTCTACCACCTCGGCGGCAAGCGGTCTGTTTGGCAGCACCACCGAACAAACTACGGGCGAGGGCTCGGGCATTATCTACAGCACCGACGGGTATATTATTACCAACTACCACGTTATTTCTAATGCGGTAGAATCTCGCTACCAAAGCAAAATTCACGTTTATCTGCCTACCGACACCGAAAAATCCTATACCGCCACCGTGGTAGGGTACAATATTTCTTCTGACTTGGCCGTAATTAAAATTGACAAAACCGGCCTGCCTGCGGTAGAAATCGGCAACTCCGACGAGCTGAAAATTGGCCAATACGTGGTTGCTATCGGTAGCCCCGGGGGACTGACCTTTATGGGCTCCACCAGCTTTGGCATTATCAGCGGCTTAAACCGCGAAATTACCATTGAATCTGTGGGCACGATGTCCCTAATTCAAACCGACGCAGCCATTAACCCCGGTAATTCGGGCGGCGCATTGCTGAATACCAAGGGCCAGCTGGTTGGCGTAAACAGCGTAAAATTCGTTGACGAAAGCTACGAGGGTATGGGCTTTGCCATTCCGGTAAAAACCGTGGTAGAGATTTGCAAAACCATCATTCAAAATGAGGATGAGCCTTCGCCCTATATTGGCATGGAGGTAAGCACCCGCTACTCGGCCACTACGTTGCAAATGCTGGGCTTCCCGGCGGGCGCGGTGGTGCAAAGCGTGTACGAGGGTAGCCCCGCTGCCGAAAGCGGCATCCAAAGAGGGGATATCATTACCGAGTTCAATGGCACGGCTGTTACCAGCTACACCCAAATGAACGGATTGGTGAACTCCTGCAACCCCGGAGATACAATTACAGTTAAGCTATACCGTTCGGGCAAATATTATACCACCAGCCTAACCGTAGGCGCCAATAACGAGCAAAAAAGCAAAACCGAATAACAAAAAAGCCGAGGTTTGTAAACCCTCGGCTTTTTATATGCAAAATAAAAGCACCATAGATCTCTATGGTGCTTTTTGGTTTTATAGCTTATTTAATTTTGCCGTACAAGGGCATATCGCCTGCATCTACGCGGGCAGGGCGGCTCTCGGTGGCTACGGGAGCGGCAGAACGGCGGCCACCACGGTTGCGTCCGTGGTCGCGGTCACCAAAATCTCTGCGGCCACCCTCGGGGCTGATAACAACCCGACGGTTGGAGCCTTCGCCAATAGAGTTAGAGGTTACACCCTCAATCTCTTGAATGGCGGTGTGAATAATGCGGCGCTCGTAGGGGTTCATCGGCTCTAACGAGCGGCTGCGACCGGTGCGCAGCACTTGGCCGGCCATACGCTTGGCAACGCCACGCAGGGTAATTTCTCTCTTTTCGCGGTAGTCGCCAATATTGATAACTACACGGTAGTAGCCACTCTCTTTAGAGTTGGCGGCCAAAGAGGTTAAGTATTGCAAAGCATCTAAGGTTTCGCCGCGGCGGCCAATAGCAACGCCTAAACCCTCACCGGCTAATGACATTTTGCAGCCACCCTCAATCTCAGCAACCGAGATTTCAGGGGCCTCGCAGCCCAGCTTAGCCAAAACGGTGGCCAAATACGCGCAGGCGCGGCCGGCAGGGGAGGCAGCGTCAACCTCTGCAGCAGGGGTGTAAACCAAGGCTTCTTCGGTAACTTCAGACTTTGCGGGCTTTTCTTGCTTTTCTTGTGCCGGCTTTTCTTTCTTGGCCGGTTTTTCTGCAGGCTTGGCAGCCTTCTGAGGCTTGGCAGCCTTAGGGGCTTTGGCGGGCTTGGGGTCGGGTACTTCAACGTACACTCTAACCTTTGCGGGTGCGCCGCCAATAAAGCCTAACATCTTCTTTTTGGGGAAGTCTAAAATTTCAAATTGCAGGTCTTCGTTCCAATTTGCGCCTAATTCTTTAATGGCGTTTTCTTTGGCTTCGTCCACCGTTGCGCCGGTGGCAATTGCTTCTTTAATCAACGCGGTAACCTCCATTTTATTGTTCAGCCGACTTTTTTGCGGCACTGGTTTGCTTCTTCTTGTCCTCCTCGGCGGCACGCTTAAGCACAAAATTGGCTTGCTCTTCGGCCACCAGCTTGTTAGGACTGTATACAATTTGCGAGAATGCCTGGGTTGCACCGGCAACTAAGTTAGAGCAAGCCCAGTAAAAGCCTACCGCACCGGGTACGGTAAAGGCAATAATTAACGACATAATCGGCATAGTCAGCATCATACCCGACATCGTCTTTTGGCCGGGGTTGGCCTTCTTTTGAATGGCCAGGGTAACCAGGCTGGTTAACATAGAGGTGGCAAAAGAGATAATCGGAATCCACCAAATAACCTTAAAGCCGTTTACAAAGTCTAAGGTGAATTTCGGGGTCTCGGTTAAGTTAATGCCTAAAAAGGTAAAATCTAAATTCCCCAAAACCGAGGCGGGAATCTCAGCCACAGCGCCTTGCTGCACCAAGGATACCAGCTGCATTTCGCGCACGGTGTTGCCGGCAGACTCCATAGCAGCCTTAATGGTGGCAGCGTCTACGCTTGTCAGGTGGGTCAGCGGGCTTAAAACCACCGAGTACACACCCATCATAAATACCAAACGCAAAATCATAGGCAGGCAGCCACCCGACATAGAAACGTTTTCGCGTTTGTACAGTTCTTGCAAAGCAGTATTGTATTTTACCTGGTCGTTGCCGTACTTTTTCTTTAAGGCATCCATCTTAGGCTTTAACATAGCCTGCTTTGCCGTTGCTTTTTGAGATTTTATGGTCAGCGGGAGCATAAGAAGATTAACCAAAACGGTAAAAATAAGTACCGCCAGGGCGAAGTTGCCGCCGCATAAATCGCTGAAGAATTTGAGAACATAGCCCATAAGCGGGCTTAAAAGTGGTATATTCATAATATCCGCCATTCTCGCACAGTTCAGTTGTGCGGTGTTTTGTGTTTTTTACATTCCGGAACCGGATCATAACCGCCTTTACAAAAGGGGTTACAGCGTAAAATGCGCCAAACAGTCAAAAATAAGCCCTTAAAAGCGCCGTGTTTTGTAAATGCCTGTATGGCGTAAGAAGAACAGGTAGGTGTGAATCGGCAGCAAGAATCTTTGTAGGGTGAAATGGCTTTTTGATACCAGCGTACCAGCCAGATGAAGATGTATTTCATTCTTGCGTACCGTTTAAAAGCCCCGCGGCAGACAGCTGCGACAGCAACACCTGCGAGACCTTCGTGCTCTTTACTCGGGCAGTGGCTGAGCGTGCCACAAAAACAATGTCCACCCCGGCGGCAATCTGCTGGCGGCAGCCGTACCAGGCGGCAAGGATGACCCGTTTGGCCCGATTGCGCGTTACGGCGTTGCCCAGCTTTTTGCCGGCAGTTATGCCAATGCGGGGGTAGCCTAACCGATTTTTGGTTATATAAGTAACCAAAACCGGGTGAACGTAGGCTTTACCCCGGCCGTAAGCACGTTTGAAATCTTTATTTAGCTTTAAACTTTCCGATTTCAAGGGAACATCCTCCGATGAAAAAATAAAGTAGAATGGAAAAAAGACCACGTAGAAGTGGCCTTTCATTAGTAGCTGAGTTGCT
>CAZUJI010000099.1:0-1996 GCA_964620235.1 uncultured Eubacteriales bacterium | reverse complement strand
TTCTGCCTTTGGATCTGCGGCGGGCAAGCACCTTGCGTCCGTTACGGGTGGCCATTCTCTTTAAGAAACCGTGCACCTTTTGACGATGCAATTTTTTGGGCTGATATGTGCGTTTCATTCAGGTAACCTCCTTTTCGGTGTAAACCGTTGTACGGTTTTGCATATTTTTAGTTACCGTTGCGGTAACTTGCCAGTAAAGCTATAAAACCTACCAATTTGAAATTATACCCTAAAATACCCGCTTCTGTCAATAATAAAATCAAAAAATTTCCGTCTTTCTTGCAAAAAAATCAAGATTTCGGTGCTTTGAACAGAGCAGGCGCCCGTTTTAGCAAAAACCAAGCCAAAATGCCTATTCCAATGCCCGATACAACCCCTGCGGGTACCAAAAAAATCAGGTAGTAAAATACGGCGGGGCTTAGCAGTACAGCCGCGGCGGCCGTTTGCCCCAAATTATGGCATACCGCCCCCAAAACGCTAATGCCCACCGGCCCCAAAGCGGGTATTTTTTTGGCCAGATACATCACGCAGGTGCTTAAAATGCCCCCCGTAAGGGCGTAGGCCAGCCCCATAACGTTGCCAAACAAAATATGGGTAAGCAGTATGCGCAGTATGTTTACGCCCAATGCAGTAGAAAATCGGTCGGTGTACAGCAAAAACAGTATAGCCGTGTTGGCCAGACCGATTTTTAACCCCGGCACGCCCAAGGGTAGGGGGAGCAGGGTCTCAATATAGCTTATCAGCATTGCCGCGCATAAAAACAAACCCAGGCGAGCCACCTTTTTAGCCATATTATTCCCCCCGTTCCACCTGCGCTACCACACCGTTGGGTAGGCATACGATCGATTGCCCGCTGCGCGAGATGGGGGAGTGGTGCACGCAAATTTTGTCGGGGCAGTCGGCGTTTTGCATATAGGCTTGGCCGTCTTGAATAATCAGAACGTTGTTGCCCTTGCCCACAATTTCAACCACCTGATTTTGCGCAAGCGCGTATTTGCCGTAATCTTGCCCGTCTACCGTAACGCAAACGGCGCTGCCTTGGTCGCGTAAAAGCACAGCCCCCACCGTACCGACTACGGTAAGCGCCAAAACCAACGCAATTACAAAAATATCTCCCCGTTTAAACAAAAGCCGTCACATCCCTTTAAATTTTATTATACCGTATTTTAAGGCGTTTGCATAGAGTGAAAAATAAATTTCCATTTTGCAGTATTTTGTAGTATAATAAATATAAATCAAATCGGAGGAACCTTATGAAACGGTTTTTAAGTGCAATTTTAGCCTTTGGGCTTTTGTTTTGCTGTGGCTGTGCCCCCAAGGCCCAAACCGCCACCCAAATTCATTTTGATACTGCCGTTACCATCACCCTCTACGGGGCCGACAGTAGCCTGTTGGCCGATTGCTTCGCCCTGTGCCGCAGGTACGAGGGGTTGCTCAGCCGCACGGTAGAGGGCAGCGATATTGCTGAGCTGAACGCCGATGGTCAGGCTACGGTAGATTCGGATACCGCCAAATTGCTTACAAAAGCGTTAGAGTTTAGCGAGCAAAGCGGCGGCGCCTTTGACGTTACCGTTTGCCCCGTGCGGGCGTTATGGGATTTTACCACGGAGAAACAGCTGCCCGACCCTGCAATTTTGCAACAAGAATTGCAAAAGGTGGGGTACGGCAACCTTACCGTCAACGGCACACAGGTTACCCTGCAAAACGGGGCGCAGGTGGATTTAGGCGGCATTGCCAAGGGCTTTATTGCCGACCAATTGGCGCAGCTGATTCAGTCCCGCGGCGCTACGGGCGCGGTGCTCAATTTGGGCGGTAACGTGCTGGTGTTAGGGCAAGAAAATCACAAAAAGCACTTTACCGTGGGTATTAAAAAGCCCTACACCCAAAGCGGCGAAACGGTGGCAGCGGTGCAGGTGCCCGGCGGCATCAGCGTGGTTACCTCGGGCTGCTACGAGCGGTATTTTGAGCAGGACGGCACCGTTTACCACCATATTTT
>CAZUJI010000098.1:0-5835 GCA_964620235.1 uncultured Eubacteriales bacterium | reverse complement strand
GCTAAAGCTCTTTTGAACCACGCGACGGTTCGCTGCGTTTTCGTTATACAAAAAACGCCTTAAGGAATCATCTCCTTAAGGCGCTTTGTTTTATTCTTTTATTTGAATTTCGCCGTTTTCTTTTTCAAAGCGGCGGATATATTCGTTTAGCACGTATAAAATCTGCCCGTTGCCCGAGCGACCCTCGTATTTGGCAATATAATGCAGCTTGTAATGTAATTCTTTACCGATTTCAATCCCTAAATGCTTGTTATCTTTATTACGCATATTCTCACCTATTATATAAAAAATTTACGCTCCATAACTTCTCGGGCGGGGCGGCAGATGGCCAAAAAGATTAAAAAGCCGCCCAATAATACAAAAGTAGCCATAGGATAGATAGACCAGCCCATAAATTGCAGGGCCGGAAAGGTAATGCCCAATAAAAATTCCATAAGCAGCATACTGCACCCAAAAGCCATAAAGGCGCCGCCGTATATATAAAGCTTCCCTCGGCGCACATAGCGCAACAGTGCCACCACGGCGGTTACAATACCGCCGAAGCACCCCGTTAAGGGGAAGGCAAAGCTCAAAAACCAGTTGCCGCCCACCGCCCAGTTGATATACAGCAAATACAGCCCCGCCGCCGCAAAGCCGCAGGGCACAAAAATCACCGGATTGGGGCTTTTAAACCACAAGGGCAAAATGCAGGTGATATACAGCAGCAAAAGCGCCCCCAATACAAAGCCCGACCAGGAAACCCCGCCGGTAAAACGCAAATCGCAGGCCAAAACGGTAAGTATGGGCACCAAAAAGGCGCCGGTGGCAAAAATAGGGAACCCCAAACGGTTAGACTCGGGGTTGGGGTATTTATTTTGAGGATACCCGGGCTCCCCCGGGGTGCGGGGCAGGTCGGGGTGGTAGGCCTTGGTGCCGCATAAGGGGCAGCGGGTCTCACTGTCGGCCAATTTAACGCCGCAATTTGCACAATACATAACGGTTCTCCTTTTTTTATTTGGCTGCCCGATTGCTTTCTACCTCGGGGGTTAAGCCCATTTGCTGCAGCACCGCTGCAAAATGGCGTTCTAAATCGGGCTCGCGGATGTTGCGAATAAAATTGATATATAGCGTTTCGCCGTAGGACAAAATGCCGCAGTTATAGGGCGCCGCAGCCTGCACGCCCAAAATAAAGTCCATACGTGCAACGTAGGGGGTCATCTCTTGAGGCAGGCGCACCGCCCCTAAATTAGACATACTCAAGCAAGAGGCCCGCTCCCCCACGGTGTCGAAAATCAGCCGCATAACTATATTTTTTATAAACAAGGGCATCACCCGCACCGCCATCAGCCGCTCACTGCTGACGTTGGTGGCTATGCGCATACTCATATATTTGGGGGTAATCTCCAACCCCATACGGTGGCGTATGACGGTACAAATTTCGTCAAAATCGTATTGCCCTAAGCGGGGCAAAATCTCGGGGGTGGTGTACAAAGCAAAATTCCGCAGGGTACGGCTGGGGTATAAGTTTCGCAGATTTACCGGCAGCAACAGCTTAATGGGCTTGCGACGGTTGGGGTTGGGCACCTGCTCGGCCTGACAGTTTTGCAGGGCCAGCATCATTACCGCGCCCAAAAAGGTGGTTAAGCTGACCCCCTTTTCGCGGGCCTTGGCCAAGGCTCGGTCCACGGGCAGCTTAAAGCAGGTAACGTGTAAAAAGCCGCCGCTTTCGGGGGTGCCGGACATTCGCCAAGCGGCCGACTCTTGCCGACCCACCGACAGCTTGCCGGCGTATTTTTGAAAGCTATCCTCCAGCTCGGCGTCGGAGGGCTCCTCTAACCGACCCAGCACGCCCTCCTCGGCGGGGATATGCAGGCCGTATTTTTGCTGCAGATACTCGGCCAACAGGCTTTTTAAAAAGACCATTGCGCCGGTACCGTCGGTCAAGGAATGAAAAAACTCCACCGCAATGCGGTTTTGGTGTGTTAGCACCCGCAAAGCGCACCTGCGGGTTTCGCGCACCGACATACGGGTTAAGGGGTAACTGCAGTCCTGCCGAAGCTGGGGGGCGCAGTCTAACTGCTGCAGATAATACCAAAAGGCGCCCTTGCGCAGCCGCACCGCAATCGAGGGGAAGCGGCGCACGGTAACGTCTAACGCCTGCTGTAAAACGGCGGTGTCCACTGCCTCGGTAAGGGTGGCCGAAAGGCGGAACACGTTGCTCCAGCTGGGGCGACGGGCGGCAGGGTAGATTTTGGCCGCGTTGTCTAACCGCAACCAACGCAGCTTGTCCTCGGGGGACATCTGTTGGTTTAAAAATTTATTGATGACGGCCCATTCCTTTTGGTCCTCGGCTAAGCCGTAAACCACGTAGGCGTGCCAACGGTCGGCCTTTAAAAGCAGTTGACTTTTACAGCCGGCGGCCAGCAGCTTTTGGTGCAGCTCCCGGGCATCGCTGCGCATAATTTCGTTCTCGGCCGCAAACAAAAGGCTGGGCGGCATAGCCGACAAATCGGCAAACAAGGGCGACACCAAGGGGTTTTTAACGTCCCGGGTGTAGTTGTTGGCAAAAAACTGCAGTTGGCCTATAGTCATCGCCGGGTCGGCGGTTTGGTTCTGGGTATAAGACGCCCCCGAAAGGGTTAAATCCGTCCAAGGAGAAATGGCAATAATGCCGCAGGGCTGCGGCAGGTCAAGCGCTTGCAGCTTTTGGCAAAGGGCGTAGCAAAGCCCGCCGCCGGCACTCTCACCGCATAGGGTGATGTGGCCGCCGGTGTAGCCTTTTTCTAACAAATAGCGGTAGGCCGTCAGGGCATCCTCCACCGCAGCGGGAAAGGGGTGCTCGGGGGCCAAACGGTAGGCGGGGCAAAACACCTTGGCGCCGCATTGTACCGCCAGCATAGCGCCGTAGCCCACGGCGTAATCTAAATCACCGCAGGTATAGCCGCCGCCGTGCAGGTACAGCAAGACCCCTTGGCGACGCTCGTCCCTGGGCAGCACCCAAGCGCCTTTAAATTGTTCAAATACGTGCTCTCGGGTGAATACCCGTTGACGGTATTTGGCCTCTAACAGCTCGCCCACCATTTTTTGCCCCTTGCGCAGGGTATCTAACGAGAGATTTTTAAACAGCGGGGCCCATTTGGCCATTTGAGAGCGTACGGTTTTTGCAGAAATCGGCATACTCTATAGTTCCTTTGTTTGGGATTACTTTTATTTAACCATAAAATTGCTTTAAGCGCAACCTACGATTGTATTTGCCCCTCTCCCGCAAGTAGAGCGGCACTCTACTAAAAAAACACCGCAGAGACTCTGCGGTGTTTTGCCTATTTTACGGTTTGGGGGGTGCCGTGCAGCTCGTAGAAGATTTTTACCAGGTTAATAAACTTCATTACCAGCCTGCCGTCTTCTAACACGCAGCGATAAATACGCTCGCCCTGCTGCAGCTCTAAATGCTTTCCGGGGCAAAAGGGCAACGAGGCGTAGTTTGCCGTAGAAATATCTAACTCTACGGGTTGACCGTGGATTTGCCCCTGCAGGGTAAAGCGGCCGTTGGCTAAAGTTAGCACCCCTTGCCCTACCTGGGTAAATTTGCTTTTTTTGCCGTGGAGCATATGTATTTTGGTAGCGGCCTGCAGCACAATTTGCTCGCCGTTTTGCACCCGTTGCTTTAAGGCGTTGTAAATTCTACGGCTCCAATCCGACACGTAGCGGATTTCTTCCCCCTGCCCCAGATTTTTTAAAAAGCCGTAGGCATCGCTTTGGTGGGCAAAGCCACACCGGGTGCAGTAAAAGGTATCCTCATTTTTTACCGCCACCGAATACTCGGTGCCGCAATGGGGGCACATATATAAAACCTGCTCTAACCCTGCAATGCGGTGGTTGTTCTTATATTTTACCCGCAGCTCTTCCTGCTCGCGGTAGGCGTCAAACAGCAGCGCCTGCTCGGCCTTGGCCTTTACCTGCTCTACCGATGCGGCGTCTAACTGCTCCTTGGTGAACAAGCGGTAAATATCTAAGTAGGTTCTGCCCGGGCGCAGACCCTTGCCCCACTTGGGCATAGAAAAGTAGGTGCCGGTGGTGCGGGCCACGTAAACGTCGACCCCTAACCATTTTAAAAACTTGTAGGTGGCTTTGGGAATGGGGGTAGACAAGCCGTCTTCACACATTAGCCCTGCGGGGTAAATGACCAGCGGCTGGCCGGCGTCTATAACCGCCTTCATACACTTCATATCCCGCACGGTGGTTTGAAACTGCTGCTTGGGAATCACCTGCAGCTTATTTAAAATCCCCTTAATGGGCAGGGAGTTGTAAAAAGAGTGACTTATTACAAAGGTCATACGGCGGCGCACAACGCCGATTAGGTTTACAAAATCCAGCGCGGCCTGATGGTTGGCAATAACCACGTAGGGGCCCTTTACGCCCGCCAGCTCGTTACGGAGCATACGGCGCTTAAAAATAAAGGTGGCCACCAAAAAAGAGGCAACCTGCGCCAGCTTATAGCAAAACCAATTCGGTTTTTTATACCCCATATTGTACCCTCCTATTCTCCTCGTTTCTTATTGTACCGAAAAGGCCTCCCCTTGTCAATCAATCAACAAGTTTTATTTGGGAGCGGTAATCCTCAGCAGGGGACTGCCCCATACAGGCCTTATAAACCTTAGAAAAATGGGATAAATGGTTAAACCCGCTGCTGTAAGCCGCCTGGGCCACGTTGCATTTGCCGGTGGCCAGCAACGCCTGCGCGTTTTTGCACCGCACGAATTGCAGGGTTTGCACCACCGTTTTGCCGGTAACCTCTTTAAACACGTGGCTTAAATAATATTTATTCACGTTCAGCGCGACACTTACACCTTCTAAGGTTACGGCGTTGGCAAAATTTTGAAACAGGTACTCGGTGGCTTTTCGCACCAATTCTATTTTTGGAGATACCGACGACCTTGGCGGTTCTTGCTGTGCCGCCTGCCGAGAGAGCAACGCCAAAATCAGCTCGCACAATGCCAAAACCACCACCCGATAATTTTGCTCGCGGCTGTCCATCTCCTGAACAACCTGCCGATACAAATGTATAATCTCGGGACGGGAGCTGTATTCCGGCAAATTCTGTATGCCGGAGCACAAAGAATGGTCGATAATTAAACAGTAATAAACACATTCCGGCTCGGGGGTGGCAAAGGCGTGCAGCACGTTGCGGCCCACCACCGCCATTTGCCCCGGGCCGTACTCTTGCTTGCAGCCGTCTAAGTTCAGCCAAAGCCGCCCTTTTTCTACCAATAAAAGCTCGGGGTTTTGGTGGCAATGGAAGTAATTGAACGAATCATGGCGGATTCGATCCTTGCGAAAAATAATGGGCAATTTGGGGTCGGCATAGGTATGCAGTTCGTATCGCATTTATATCACCGCAACCATTTTACCATATTTCTCTATAAAAAGCAATATAGTGTTAAAAAGAAACAATATTCTCGGTTTACACAGCACAAAAAAAGCATTATACTGAAAATAGAAACCCTACCGAAACAAAAAAGGAGTGCTTTTTATGTACAGCTTTCCCATTGGCGCAATGTTAGGTTCCTTTCGTCTGCCTTTCCGCGAGGGGGTAGAAAAAGCGGCCTCTTTAGGCGTGCAAGGCCTGCAGATCAATATGATTAAGGGGGATATGGCCCCTGAGGCATTAACGCCTGCAAAGGTAAAAGAGCTGTTGGACATTGTAAAATCCAACGGCCTTTGCGTGTCGGCGGTGTGCGGCGATTTTGGCCACGGTTTTGGCGACCCGGAGCAAAATCCCCTGCTGATCGAACGCTCTAAGCGCGTTATGGAGCTGACCCGTTATTTTGACACCAACATCGTTACCACCCACATTGG
>CAZUJI010000097.1:3097-5845 GCA_964620235.1 uncultured Eubacteriales bacterium | reverse complement strand
CACCTACAGCGGCAACGCCGGCAAATTTGTATTTGAACCCGGCAGCAATCATTCTCTTACCGATTTGTTCCCCGATTTTAAGGACGTTATGCCCGGGGATGCCATAACTCAAAAAATTACCGTAAAAAACGACGCCGATAACAAGGTGAAGGTTAAGCTTTATATGCGTTCTCTCGGTGCGCATACCGATTCGGCAGAGTTTCTGTCAAAACTTGGCTTGCTGGTGCAAAAAAGCGCCGACAACGAAATGGCCTATATGTTTGACGCCACGGCCGATAAAACCGCCCAATTGACCGATTGGGTGTGCCTGGGTACTTTGTATTCCGGCGGTCAGGTAAATTTAGACGTGACTTTGTTGGTCCCCGTGGAGCTGGATAGTAAATTCCAAAACCAAATCGGCTACTTAGATTGGGAGTTTAAAGCAGAAGAGCTCCCCATAGAAGAAAGTGACCCCGATATTCCCCAAACCGGTGATTTTTCCCGCCCGGTGATGTGGGGTGTCGCCGCAGTTGCTATCATTGCCGTGGCCATTTTGCTTTTGCTGCGGCGCAAAAAGAATAAAAAATAAAAAAACCGCCGCAAAACACTAAAAAAGGAGGATACAGCGTGCGAATCCAGGTTAAAAAATCCGTTTATAAAAAAATAGCCTTAGTGCTCAGCTTGTGCGCGCTTATCCTTTGGGCAGTGCTGGGCACGGGCGCCTCTTTGGCCTGGTTCACCGACACCACGCCCGAGATTAACAATATTTTCCATTTTGCTGAATTTGACGTGGCGGTATCCCACTATATCAACGACGATTGGGAATCCATCGACGGCAAAACGGACGTTTTTGACAAAGAGGCTTTGTATGAGCCGGGCTACGTACAAGTGGTGTACCTAAAGGTAGAAAATAAGGGCACCTTGCCCTTCAAATTCCATACCGCAGTCAACGTTAACGATTGTACGGCGGCCACCAATGTGTTTGGTCAACAATTTTTGTTGCAGGATTATTTAAAATTCGGTGTGATTACCGGTTTAACCGAGCAGGATGTTATTAGCAGCACGCTTGAACGCGAAATTGCAAAAGATAATGCGAATATTCTTGTAAAAGATATTGCAGATATGCCGTTGCATACCTACGACACCGAAACCGCGGTCTTGCAGCCCAAAGGCAAGGCGTTTCTTGCGTTGATTATTCGTATGCCCGAAGAGGTGAATAACGTAGCCAACTATCGCGGCAACACACAGCCAACGGTAGAGCTTGGTATAACGGTAAAGGCCGAGCAGATTCGGTAATATTCCTAAACAATTTTTAAAAAAGGAGGTGCGCTTGTGAGAGAATCGCGTAAAAAAATTCTTTACGTCCCCCCAAAAGAACCGCAGCAAGAAAAAATACGCGATAGCGTTATGCTTGCCCGGGTAATAACGTCAGCGGTAATTATCGTTTTGTGCTTAGCGGCAATGAGTATTAGCGCCTATGCCCATTTTTCTTGCAACGCATACTCCAACGTTAACCGAATTACGGCAGCCAATTTTGATGCCGACGTTTTAATCACCATAACCAATTCTAACAACCAAAACGTTGAGGTCACCAAAAACGGCAAAACAAAAACGGCGCAGCTGGCCGCGGGTGACTATACCGTCAAGCTGTCTAAGGGCCAAAGCACCTCTAAAACCGGTTTTTGCATTATAACCATCAAGGGTACCGATTATTATATCTCTCAAATTGGCGTAGACGTGGAAAAGGATTTGGTGGATGCCTACGTAGAATTCACCCTAAAGGTGAAGGAAGATACCAAAATTGAGATTTTATCCCATTGGGGGACCTCCCGTTTTTACGGGTATACAGATGCAAGCAGCAACGCGCTGTACATCGAAAACGGCGATACAGTCGATCTGACGGCTTCTGCTTCTGGTAACGAAGAAACGTCCTCCGTTCCGCAGCAAAACGCTCCTAACGTAAATTCTACAACAAGCAGCGCACCTGATGCAAGCGAAAGCTCGGCGCCCGCCTCCGGCCAGGCAACCCAATCCACACAAAGCGATGCTTCGCAGGTCGCAACAAGTGCACCGTCAAGCACACAGCAGTTCGGCAGCGAGGCTACCACTTCTGCAGCCCAAAGCGCCACTTCGTCGGCTGCGCAAACCACCTCGGTAACCCAAACCTCCAGTCAGGCTACCGTGCAAAGTCAGCCCACCCAAAGCACTACCGAGTCTACCTCAGAAACCGGCGCGTAAAAGCTTAAAATAAAATGTAAGTGACCCCTACCGTTTGCGGTGGGGGTCATATTATAATATCATAATTTGGGTGTCTACAAGCCAAAAAGCACTCTCTTTTACCAATTCCAAACCTCACGGGTGGTGCCTTCGTATTTTCCGCCGGTAAGGGTTTGCATCGAAATGCGAGAGAACAACACGTGGCTGTCGCGGCAGTGTACCAAGCCCACCGTGGGCTCGGTCACGTCTAACAAGCAAAGGTCGCTGTACCCCGGCATTACGTCCCCGGGGGGTAGGCGAAATGCGTCGGTAAAGCTCTCGCCACCGTCGGTGCTAATGCAAATTTCCATATCCCGCCGCTTTTGTGCGTCCGACACGTGGGATACCAACACCGTGTTTTGGTACCCGTTGCCGGCTTGCAGAGCAATACACCCCGCTTGACACACCGCCGCTAAAGGTATAGGCGAGTCGCAGGGCACCGACCAGCTTGCGCCGCCGTCGGTACTGCGGCATTGGCTGCGTACCTGATTTTTGGTGCGAATGTTCCAGTAA
>CAZUJI010000097.1:0-3087 GCA_964620235.1 uncultured Eubacteriales bacterium | reverse complement strand
TGGCACTCGTTCAGGTTGGGGCCGTTATAAATGCAGGGGGTGTGGGTCCAGGTGGCGCCGTGGTCGTCGCTGTATAGGGTCGAGATGCAGTAGCCACGCTCCTCGGCAGGCACCTCGGTGCCCTTGTGGCGGTGCCAAAATTGCACCAGCAAACGGCCTGCATATACCCCACGGGTTAACTGTATCCCGTGCCCGGGCCCCGCCAAATGAAAAGCCGGTGGGTCTGCCGCGTTGTCTAAAATCGGGTTAATGCAGGTAGGCGCCGACCAGGTCAGACCGCCGTCATCGCTGTGTATCAAGTAGTTTTTGGTGTGGGTGTTTTGCAAATTTTCCGAGTAAAACAAAAATACGCGGCCGGTCTGCATATCCCAAAGGGGAGTGGGGTTGGTGTAGCAATGCTCCCCCAAAGAGGGCAGTAAGCAAACATTTTCTTCAAAGCTGCGGCCGCCGTCGGTGCTGCGGCGCATCCAAATATCGTGGGGCTCGCCTGCGTCCTTGCCCAGACCGTAACGAGCCTCGGCAAAGGCCAAAACGGTGTTTTTATAGGCCGTTACCCCAAAAACGTGAAAAATCGCAACCCGGCCCTGTCCGCAACGCCAAAGCTCGGTTTCGGTGTACTCCCAATTCGACATAAAATCCCTCCGTAGCCATTTTTACTATAGTAGCATAAAACCGTTTGTTTGTAAACAAAAAAGCCCGATTTCCCGGGCTTTTAAAATTATGCCAGCAACGAGCAAACCTTTTCGGTGTAGGCGGCAGGGTCGTCAATGGGCAGGCCGGCAATCAGCAAAGCCTGGGCATATAACACCTGACCAATGGTTTTGGCCTTTTCCCGGTCGGCCTCAAAGGCTTTGACCAGCGCTGCAAAGGTGGGGTGCTCGGCGTTTAACTCCAGCACGCGCTCGGCCTTGGGGCCGGTTTGGCCGCCGGGTAGGGTGGCAAAGTATTTCTCCATCTCTAACGTAATGCCGCCCTTGGCCGACAGGCACACGGGGTGGGTCTTTAGCTTTTTAGAGATAACCACCTCGGCAATGCCCAAATCTTCCTTTAAAAAGTCCAGCAAAGCTTTATGGGCTTGCGATTTCTCTTCAGCAGCCTTTTCGTCGGCTTCGTCTAATAAATCGGCCTTGTCCGAGTTGATCGAGCAGTAATCCTTCTCACCCTCGGCCATTAAAATGTTCATTACAAACTCGTCTACCTCGTCGGTCAGGCACAGCATATCGTAGCCCTTGGCCCGCACCGGCTCGGCCTGGGGCAGGGCGTTGATTTTTTGCACCGTTTCGCCGCAGGCGTAGTAGATGTGCTTTTGCTCCTCGGGCATTTTTTGCAGATACTCGGCAATGGTAATCAGCTTACCCTCGGCCGACGACCAGAACAGCAGCAAATCCTTCAAATGCTCTTTGTTTAAGCCGTACTCGGCTACGGTGCCGTACTTGATTTGTAAACCAAAGGCCTGCCAGAATTTTTCGTACTTTTCGCGGTCGCTGTTCAAGGCCTTTTTCAGCTCGTTTTTAATCTTTTTATCAATATTTTTGGCAATGGTCTTCAGCCCTGCATCCTGCTGCAGCATTTCGCGAGAAATATTCAGCGACAAATCCTCGGTGTCTACCACACCCTTAATAAAGCGGAAGTGCTCGGGCACCAAATCGTCGCATTGCTCCATAATCATTACACCGCTGGAGTACAGCTTTAAGCCCTTTTTGTACTCCTTGGTAAAATAATCGTAGGGCGTCTTAGAGGGGATAAACAGCAACGCATCGTAAGATACCGCACCCTCGGCCGCCACGCGAACGGTGAATAGGGGAGCCTCAAAATCCATAAAGCTGTCTTTATAAAAGGCGTCGGTATCCTCAGGCTTTAGTTCGGCCTTGCTCTTTTTCCAAACCGGTACCATACTGTTAACGGTTTCAATCTCAATATACTTTTCGGTTTTTTGCTCGTCGCCCTCACCCACCTGGCGGCTCTTTTCCACCGGCAGCTGAATGGGGTAGCGAATATAGTCCGAGTAGGTCTTAATCAGGCTGCGCAGCTTGTATTCGGTTAAGTACTCTGCGTATTTTTCGGTTTCGGTGTCCTCTTTTAAATGCAAAATAATCTCGGTACCTACGGTGGACTTGTCACATTCCTTAATAGTGTAGCCGTCGGCGCCGTTGCTTTCCCACTGGTGGGCAGGGCCGCCGGTGTAAGAAAGGCTGCGCACCGTCAGCTTGTCGCACACCATAAAGGCCGAGTAAAAGCCAACGCCAAATTGGCCGATAATGTTTACCGCTTCTTTTTCTTCCTCGGCGGTCATATTCTCTTTAAATTGCAACGAGCCGCTGCGACAAATGGTGCCCAAATTGCTCTCTAATTCCTCGGCGGTCATACCAATGCCGCAGTCGGTAACGGTTAGGGTGCGGTCTACCTTGTTGGGCAAAATCGAAATGGTAAGCTCACCGCATTGCTCACGGGCGGTGTTGTCGGTTAATGATAAGTAATGTAGCTTGTCCGACGCGTCGCTGGCGTTAGAAATCAGCTCCCGCAGAAAAATGTCACGATTGGTGTAAATCGAGTTGATCATCAGGTCCAGCAAGCGCTTAGACTCAGCTTTAAAATGTTTTTTTGCCATAGAATAACCTTCTTTAAAAATATTATACCTGCGTACAGGTAATTTACTTGTTGTATGCCTCAGCCTTGCAAAGGTTTTGCAGCAGCTCTAAAGAGGCGGTAGTGTGTTGGGCAATCTTTTTGTCCGAGGTGTCTACGTAGGTCATATTCCGCCGCAGCAAGAACATACCGTCGGGCACGTGTACGCCGTATTTATCCCTAAACAAATCGTCCAAAGGCGAGCCGCTTACGTCTAAAGCAGTGCCGTCTTTAGCGGGCAGACCAAGGGTGGTATCCCAGTAGGATTGATTATCCTCCGCGGTCAGGCCCTCGCCCTCTTTATATTGCTGGTTAAAGACCTCTAATAAATCTCCACCCAAAATAAACAGTTGATTTTCGGCCAGGCTGAACTGGGCAGCAAATTTTTGCACCTGCGCGTTCATAAACTCAATGTTTAAGCTGTCCTCGTCCGATACCGAGCAGTTAATTACCTGCACCAAT
>CAZUJI010000096.1:0-5916 GCA_964620235.1 uncultured Eubacteriales bacterium | reverse complement strand
TGCCGTGTCTTGCTTCGTCGCGGGCCATCTCGTGAACGGTGTCGTGGATAGCGTCTAAGCCTAACTCTTTGGCCAGCTTGGCCAGCTCGGTTTTGCCTGCGGTGGCGCCGTTCTCGGCGTCTACGCGCAGCTCTAAGTTCTTTTTGGTGGAGTCGGTTACAACCTCGCCCAGCAGCTCGGCAAATTTAGAAGCGTGCTCGGCCTCTTCGTAGGCGGCCTTCTCCCAGTACAGGCCAATTTCGGGGTAGCCCTCGCGGTGTGCAACGCGGGCCATTGCCAAATACATACCTACCTCGCAGCATTCGCCTTCAAAGTTGGCGCGCAGGCCTTCAATAATGCGCTCGTCTACGCCCTTGGCTACGCCAACCACGTGCTCAGCAGCCCAGGACATTTCGCCCTTTTGCTCATTGAACTTTTCGGCCGGAACCTTACATTGGGGGCAGAATGCGGGAGCGGCGTCGCCCTCGTGCACGTAACCACATACAGAACATACAAATTTTTTCATTATCGTTTCCTCCAGTTATTTGTTTTTAATTTAAAATTTTATCTATTTAACGGCGTTGCATTGCTTGCATTTGCCGTAAAAAAGCAGGTCGTACCCGGCGACCGTGCCGCCGGTGTGTTGCTCCATTTGCTCTTTTAAGCCGGAGCCTAAAGTAAAAAATGCATCGTAAATGGTGCCGCAGGTGCTGCAACAAAAGTGCTGGTGCTCTACGGTGTCACCGTCAAAGTGCTCCACGCCGTCGGCCGTTTTAAAGCTAATCAGCAGACCCGCCTCGCGCAGCTGCGCCAAATTACGGTATACCGTGGCCAGGCTAACGGTGGGCTCTACGGCGCGAACCATATCGTACACCATTGCGGCGGTGGGGTGAGCTTTTGTGTTTTGAATTATTTGTAAAATCAAATCTCTTTGGTGGGAGCGTTTTTGCATTGAGTCACCTCCGCTTTGCTCAATAACGATAATCATTATCGTTATCATTATAATAGCAGACCTATATCGGTTTGTCAATACCTTTTTTAAAATTTTTTCAAAAAAATTCGATGCCCGAGCGTTCAGGCATCGAAAGCGGAATAGGCCGTTATAAAACCGTAATTTGTAACCCCTGCAGCACCTGCATAGCGGCGGCGTGCAGCGCAGGGTCGTGGCTGGCGGTGCAGGCACCGTCTACAATAATTTTGGCCTCGGGCAGGGCGGTTTTGGCCAGCACGGCATTGCTAAGCACGCAAATGTTAGACACCAACCCAACCAATTCAATTTGGGTGTATTCTCCCTTACGCAAATAGTCAAATAGCTCGGCCGAGCCAAACACCGGCTTGTAAAACACCTTGTCCTGCGGCTGCAGCCTTTGGGCGGTTTGACCGTACAGCTCCCACCCGGGGGTGCCTTGAATGCAATGGGGCACCGGCAGATTTTGCCCCTCCTGGGTGGACATATACCCCTCGGTGTGGGTATCAAAGGTAAAAACCACCTGGCTGCCTTCTTGGCGGTAGGTATCTATTTTTTGGCAAATGGCGGTGTCTAATACCTCGGCACCTTTAAAGCCCAGGCTACCCGACACAAAATCCTTTTGATAATCTACAACAACTAACAGCTTTTTCATTTTTGCTCCTTTACCTCGGCGGTAATGCCGGTTTGCTTGTATTTTAAGGGAGTTACCCCAAAGGCGCGGCGAAATTTTAAAATAAAGGCCGAGTAATCGGAAAAGCCGCTTTCACAGCAGGTTTCGGCCACGCTTTTGCCCTTGCGCAGCAGGCTTTTGGCGTGGGCTAAACGCACGTTTTCAATGTATCGGTGGGGCGAAATGCCCAAATGCTCCCGAAACAGACGGTTTAGGGTGTTGTGGGTCATAAAAAATTGGCGGGCCAAATCGTCAATGTTGTTTACCGTGGCAAAATTTTCGTTTACGTGCAGCAATAGGCGGCTTAAATTCGCCGGAATGGCCTGATGGGCGTGCACCTCCTTGGGCGCGTGCTGAATAATAAATAAAAAAGAGTAAAAAAGATATAATTTCTCCAGCGGTGTTTTGGGCAGCTCTTTATCCCAAATGCGCATACAAAGGTCAATAATCTGTTTTTTCTCCTCGGCGGCAAGGCGAATAAAATGGCGGCTGGGGTTGCCCGCCAGCATACTCTCGGGCAGCTCGGGGTCTACCGTGGGAGGTATATGCATACAAAAATAGCTGGGCGCCGTTTCGCTATGAAAAATGGTTTGGTGGTACTCGTGGGGGCGGGTAAAAATCACGTCCCCTTTTTCGGGCAGAAATACCTGCCCCTCTACCATATACGACATATTGCCCGACAAGTACACGATAATCTCGTAATTTTCGTGAATATGGGCATCGGTGCGGTATTCGGTAGGGTAACGGTTGGTCTCCCAATAGCAGGTAATGTCTAAACGGTCGTTGGCGGGTAGATTTAATATGCGGTTACCGTATCCCACGAGGCTCCCCCCTTTTTAACACAAAATCTTATGAAAACGGCAAGAATTATTTAAAAACTATAGATTTAATGCCATTATAACATTGACTATTGCAAAAAGCAAGCACAGACATAAAAATAACCGCCCCAAAATATCTTTGGAGCGGTAAATCAAATTTACTGCTTACGCAGGCGGGCTTTTTCAGAACGCGAGAGCTTTTGTTTGCCGTACAGCGACGGGTCTTGGCCGGCGTAGACCTCTAAAGCGGCCTGCAGCTCTGCCCGGCCCGGGGTACCCCCTGCGTCGCGGGTGGCTTTTTGGTACACCGCCGAAACAATGCGGTCATACTGCTTTTGCACCCGGGCTTTATGCCGAGCCAATGCGGCATAATACAAGCCGCAAAGCGCAACCATTGCCACCAGAGCGACGGGGGCCAAATATAAAATCCCTTTGGCAGCCTTTATACCCACGGTATCGCCCACAAAGGCCAAATTGCCCCAAACGCCCACCAGCAGCACCGCTGCCGAAAGGCTGTTGACCACCAGCCCTGCGGTGGTTTTGTTTACGGCAATGCACGCCGCGCCTGCCAACAAGGCTACGGTAAATATCAAGCATAACCATAAATTGTCCTGCGCGGCAGGGGTACCGTCGGCAGCAAGCTGCAGCCACAGCCCTAAAATATAGGCCAAGTGGATTAAAAGGGTAAGCAAAAAAGCGGCAAAATACCAAAATTTCAGCTTACGGCGGTGGCGGTATAGGCCGGCAATTGGGGTGTTGGCCTTAGCATAAAATAAAATATTCTCGTTACAGCTCCATTTCATACCCATTCCCCCTTTAAAAAGGATTGCCAGTTTTTGCATACTGTGTTATAATATATGGTAGCACATTTTTGTGCATTTTACAAGTTGATTTACGGAGGTAAAGCTTATGTATCCTTTAAAACTCACCCCTACCATTAAAGATTATATTTGGGGCGGCACCCGCCTGCGGGACCGTTTTGGTCTGCAAAGCGATTTAGACCGTTTGGCCGAGGCTTGGGTGCTTTCTTGCCATAAAGACGGTGCCAGCGTGGTACAAAACGGTGACCTCGCCGGCAAAACCTTAGCCGAGGCCATTGCCGCCTTAGGCCGGGACTGTTTAGGTCAAAAGGGCAAGGCCTTTGCCTTCTTCCCTATGCTCATAAAGCTGATTGACGCTAAAAGCAATCTGTCCATTCAGGTGCACCCCAGTGACGAGTACGCCTTAGAGGTAGAAAAAGAATTTGGCAAGACCGAAATGTGGTACGTGGTAGACGCCGACGAGGGTGCTTATTTATACTACGGTTTTCAAAAAGAAATCTCGAAAGACGAGTTTGCCCGCCGCATTGCCGAGGACACCATTACCGACGTATTAAATAAGGTAGAGGTTAAAAAGGGCGACTGCTTTTTTATTGAAGCCGGCACCATTCACGCCATTGGCGCAGGGCTGCTGATTGCCGAGATTCAGCAAAACTCCAACACCACCTACCGCGTGTACGACTACGGCCGTGTAGGCGCCGACGGCAAGCCCCGCGAGCTGCACGTTGAAAAGGCCAAGGCCGTAACCGAGCTGTGTCCGCCGAAGTACCCCGTGCAAAATCTGCAATCGGGTCGCTTGGCCGAGTGCCCCTATTTTACGGTAGACAAGCACGATTTAGACGGTGAAATTACCCTGCAGGTGGGCAACGACTCCTTTAGCTCGCTGCTGTGCGTTAGCGGCCAAGCCCTGGTAAACGGTGTAGACATCAAAGCCGGCGAATGTGTATTTTTGCCCGCCGGTTTGGGAGAGGTAACCGTTGCCGGCAAGGCCGAGTTAATAGAAAGTCGGGTGTAAAATGGCGGTTATTAACATTGTGCTCATTGAGCCGGAGATTCCCCAAAACTGCGGCAACATTGCCCGCACCGCCGCCGCCACCGGCGCACGTCTGCATTTGGTGGGGCCTATGGGCTTTACCATTGACGATAAAAAGCTCAAGCGCGCCGGGCTGGACTATTGGCAGTATTTAGACATTACCTATTATAAAGACTCGGCCGAGTTTTTTGAAAAAAACAGCGGCCCCTACTTCTTTTTTACCACCAAGGCCGAGCGCGCCCACAGTCAGGTAGCCTACCCCGACGGCAGCTATTTGGTGTTTGGTAAAGAAACGGCGGGTCTGCCCGAGGAATTATTGCTGCAGCACCGCGAGGCCTGCGTACGCATACCCATGCTGGGCGAAATTCGCAGCTTAAATCTGTCCAACGCGGCGGCCATTGGGGTGTACGAGGTGTTGCGCCAGTGGGATTACCCCAAGTTAGAAAATCAAGGGCAATTGCACCGCTATAAATGGGAGTAATTTGCACAAAAAAACGCCGTAAAAGTCTATGGGATTGTGCGGTAGTAAAAAAATTAAAAAAATCCCAAGAAATGATTGAAAACGGCGCAAAAGTTTGGTAAACTATGATTGTCATATATTTAACAAATAGGAGGAAGTCAAGTTATGTCTTTGTTAAACAAAAAAACCGTAGATGATATCCAGGTAGCCGGCAAGCGCGTGCTGGTTCGTTGCGATTTTAACGTTCCGCTGAAAAACGGCGTTATTACCGACGAAAACCGCATTATGGCTGCTCTGCCCACCATTAAAAAGCTGGTGGCCGATGGCGGCAAGGTAATTTTATGCTCGCACATGGGCAAGCCCAAGGGTGAGCCTAAGCCCGAGTGCAGCCTGGCCCCCGTTGCCAAGCGTTTAAGCGAGCTGCTGGGCAAAGAGGTTGTTTTTGCCGCTGACGACAACGTAGTAGGCGAAAACGCCAAGGCCGCCGTTGCCGCTATGAAGGACGGCGACGTGGTATTGCTGCAAAACACCCGTTACCGCGCAGAAGAGACCAAAAACGGCGAGGCCTTAAGTGCCGAGCTGGGCGCATTGGCCGACATTTTTGTAAACGATGCTTTTGGTACCGCGCACCGCGCACACTGCTCCACCGTTGGTGTAGTATCCCACGTAAAAGAGGCTGTTGCCGGTTACTTAATCGGCAAAGAGCTGCAATATTTAGGCAACGCCGTTAACGATCCGGTTCGCCCCTTTGTTACCATTTTGGGCGGCGCCAAGGTTGCCGACAAGTTAAGCGTTATTGAAAACCTGCTCAACAAGGCCGACACTTTAATCATCGGCGGCGGTATGGCTTACACCTTCTTGGCTGCTAAGGGCTACGGCGTTGGTACCTCGCTGTTAGACGCTGAGAAGATTGAGTACTGCAAAAATATGCTGGCCAAGGCCGAAGAGAAGGGTGTTAAAATCCTTCTGCCGGTAGACTGCACCATTGCTAAGTCCTTCCCCGACCCGATTGACGGCGAGATTGAGGTTAGCGTAGTAGACGCAGACAAGATTCCCGACGATATGATGAGCTTAGACATCGGCCCCAAAACTGCCGAGCTGTATGCCGAGGCTGTGAAGTCTGCCAAGACTGTAGTTTGGAACGGCCCTATGGGCGTATTTGAAAACC
>CAZUJI010000095.1:0-5940 GCA_964620235.1 uncultured Eubacteriales bacterium | reverse complement strand
GACCGAGCTGTCGGCTATGGCAGAATTAGAGCAAGAATACGGCTTCCCCGTATACTCGGTAGTAGACGTGTACGATATTATTGAGTACTTAGAAGAAGACCCCGCCAACCAAGAGAACGTAACCCGCATTAAAAATTACCTGGCCGTTAACGGCGCCAAGGCCTAATTTGTCAAACACGGGAGAATGTGTATGCAACATTTTATTGACACCAACGATATGAACATCGCCGGGTGGGACGAGGTGCTGACCCTGGCCGAGGATATTAAGGCCAACCCCTTAAAATATGCCGAGGCCTGCAAATATAAAAAACTGGCCACCCTGTTTTTTGAGCCCTCCACCCGCACGCGCCTGAGCTTTGAGGCGGCTATGCTGGATTTAGGCGGCAGCGTTATTGGATTTTCGGACTCGGCCAATTCCTCCACCGCCAAGGGCGAGAGCCTGTCGGACACCATTCGCACCGTAGGCTGCTATGCTGACATTATTGCTATGCGCCACCAAAAAGAGGGCTCGGCACTGGCGGCCAGCTTTGTGTCTACCGTGCCCATTATCAACGCCGGCGACGGTGGCCACAGCCACCCCACCCAAACCTTAACCGATTTGATGACCATTCGCTCGGAGAAGGGGCGATTAGAGAATTTAACCATTGGTATTTGCGGCGATTTGAAATTCGGCCGCACGGTGCACTCGCTGATTAAAATGATGTCCAACTACCAAGGGGTGCGGTTTGTGCTGATTTCCCCCGAGGAGCTGCGTCTGCCCGGGTATATGATCGACACCGTGCTCAAGGCGAAGGGAATCCCCTACACCGAGGTTTACAATATGGAAGAGGCTATGCCGGAGCTTGACATTTTGTATATGACCCGTGTGCAAAGGGAGCGGTTTTTCAACGAGGCGGATTATATTCGCTTAAAAGACACCTTTATTTTAGACAACTCTAAGTTAGAGACGGCCAAAAAAGACCTGCTGATTATGCACCCCCTGCCCCGCGTAAACGAAATTGCGGTAGAGGTAGACGCTGACCCCCGCGCCGGCTACTTTAAGCAGGTGGCCAACGGTAAATTTGCCCGTATGGCGCTGATTTTGACCCTGCTGAACCAAGCGAAGGAGGCCTGAATATGAATATAGACAGCATTAAAGACGGCATCGTTTTAGACCATATTTCGGCCGGCCGCGCTATGGACATTTATAAGTTGTTGCAGCTGGACAAGGTAGATTGCAGCATTGCCATTATTAAAAACGTAAAAAGCAACAAAATGGGCAAAAAAGACATTATTAAGATTGACGGCGAAATGGACGTGAACTTAGATGTTTTGGGCTACATTGACCCGGGCATTACGGTAAACGTCATTCGCAACAACCAAAAGGTAGAGAAGAAAAAGCTCTCGCTGCCCAAAGAGCTGGTAAACGTTATTACCTGCAAAAATCCCCGTTGCATCACCACGGTAGAGCAGGTACCCCAGGTATTCCGCCTTACCGACCCCGAAAAGGGCGTGTACCGCTGTATGTACTGCGAGACCCGCGCCAAAGGCCACGATTAAAGCAAACAAACCCCTTACCTATGAAAAAAGGTAAGGGGTTATTTTTTAGATGGATTTTATATTACAGCAATCCGCGCTTGAGCATCTCTTGGGCGGCCAAAAGCACGCCGGTTTTGGCGCTGTGGAAGTTAAGCCCGCCCTGCAGCCAAACGGCGTAGGGCTCCCGCATGGGCGCGTCGGCCGAAAGCTCAATGGATGCGCCGCCGGTAAAGGTGCCCGCCGACATAATGACCTGATTGTCGTAGCCGGGCATATCCCAAGGCTCGGGGGTAACAAAGGAGTCTACGGGCGCGCCGCTTTGCAGGCCCTGACAAAAAGCGACCAGGGCTGCCTCGCTGCCCAGCTCAATGCTCTCAATAATATCTACCCGCGGGGCATCGTAGGCGGGGGTGGCTTTGTAGCCCAGTTTTTCAAACAAGGCCGCTGCCCAAACCACCGTTTTTATGGCCTCGCCCACCACGTGAGGGGCTGAGAACAGACCCATATATAGCTCCCGGTTGGCGCCCAAGGAGGCGCCTACCTCGCGGCCAACGCCGGGGGCGGTCATACGGGCGGCGCAGGCCTCTACCAAATCGGCGCGGCCGGCAATATAACCACCGCAGGGGGCAATACCGCCGCCGGGATTTTTAATTAACGAGCCGGCCATTAAATCGGCACCCACCTGGGTGGGCTCTTGGCACTCTACAAACTCGCCGTAGCAATTGTCTACCATTACAACCGTTTCGGGGGAAATTTCTTTTACAAGTTTACATAATTCCCCTATCTCGGCCACCGAGAGGCTGGGCCGCAGGCTATAGCCGCGGGAGCGTTGTATGTAGGCCATTTTGTAATGGTGCTTTTGCAACTCGGCGGCAATGGCGGCTTTGTCGGGGGCGCCGTTTTGGTCTAACGCCACCTCGTTATACTGCACGCCAAATTCACAAAGGGAGCCGCAAACCGGCTTTTCGTGCCCTAACACGCCAAGAAGCGTATCGTAGGGGCGACCGGTAAGGCAGAGCATCTTATCGCCAGGGCGCAACACGCCGAACAGAGCCACCGTTAGGGTATGGGTGCCCGAGGCAAAGCTATGGCGGAACAAGGCATCCTCAGCGCCAACGGCGGTGGCAAACACCTGCTCTAACTTATCGCGCCCTAAGTCGCCGTAGCCGTAGCCGGTAGAGCCGGCAAAGCAGGCCTCGCTGACCCGATGCTCGATAAACGCATGCAGCACCTTTTGCTGGTTGTAGTAGGTGATTTTGTCAACTTCATCAAACCGAGGGCGGCAAAGCTCTAAGGCTGCTGCATCGGCTGCGGTAATTTTGGGGTCCGTTTGAAAAAATGTGTCTGTCATTTTCGCATTCCTTTATTTTGAGTTTAAAATACAGTATACCCCCGCCGACACAAAGCCCATTTTGGTATAAAAAAGGGCCACCTGCTGCGTGGTATACACAAAAATCTGTTTATTTTGCTGCTGTAAAGCGGCGCACAAATCGGCCACCGCTTGCCGGCCGTACCCCTGCCCGCGAACCGTAGGCTCGGTGGCTACACCGGTGATAATAGCGGCGTTTTGCGCCTCATACCCTGCCAAGGCCACGCTATGGGCCGTTGCCGCCACGCGAGCACAGCCGTGGCGCAGACGGTGGGAAATATCGGGGTACCAATCGGCAAAGTCGGGTAAGGCGATGGGCCCGTCGCGGCCCGAAAGCAGTAAATCATACACCCTTTGCAGCGAGATTTCGGGTGTATCCTGGGGCAAGGCAAAGTTTTGCCCGCACTTTAGGGCAATACATTCGCTTTGTAGCGAAAAGTTTAGTTTTTCGGCCGCTTCTTTGGCACAAAAAATCTCGCCCCCGGCCATAATCTGCAAAAATTCCTGCAGCTCGGTAAAATCGGCCGCTTTATTTGCCCAAAGGGTAAAATGGCCGTAAAAGCGGCACAGGCAGGCGGTGATTTGCCCCGCATTTTGCTGCACCCAAAAGGTTAAAAAGCTATAATCGGCGCCGTAGGCCTTGAACAACGACTCTATGCGTACCGAAGCAATATCCCCGGGCATTGGGGACAGCTGTTGCGCAAGGGTAATCATACCAAGGCTCCGCCGGCCAAAAGCGCCGTCATTTCTTTTACCAGATCCCGCACGGCGAGAATATCCTCCACCGAGGCCACGCAAGCGGGGGAATGAATATATCGGCAGGGCACCGACACCGCTAAGGTGCGCACGCCCTTACCGCTAACCGAAATGGCGCCTGCGTTGTTGCCGCCTGCTACGTAGGATTTCGGCTGGGCGGCAATGCTCTTTTCTTTGGCTAAGTCCATAGCCGCTTGGTACATCGGTTGGTCGTACAGAGTGGCTTTATCCATAAAGGATACCACAGCCCCGCCCCCTACCCTGCAAACGGTTTTTTCGGGGGATACGCCTGCAATGTCGGCCGCGGTGGTGGCATCAATCACCAAAGCAAAATCGGGGGCCTTCGCAAACCCCGCGGTGCGGGCGCCACGCAGGCCAACCTCTTCTTGCACGGTAAAGCTAACGTCAAAATCGTACTCTGCCTCGGCCTGCAAAAGCTGAATTAAAACGGCGCAGCCTGCGCGGTCGTCTATGCCCTTGGCCAAAAGCAGGTCACCCAGGGGTTGGGGTACCGTTTTGAACACCGCAACGTCGCCTACGGCAACCGCCACCTCGGCCTCGGCCTTAGTTGTAGCACCAATATCAATATACATTTCGTGCACGTCGGGGTATTTTTTGCGCTCGTCGGCCTCGGTCAAGTGCACCGGCTTGCAGCTGATTACCCCCGTAGCCGACCCGATTTTTACCCCCGTGGCCAGCAGCACCGAGGCGTCGATACCGCCGACGGTGTCAAACCGCAAAAAGCCCTCGTCGTCTATATGGGTAATGATCAAGCCAACCTCGTCCATATGGGCGTCTAACAGCACCTGCTTTTGGGCAGGCTGTTTGCCCTTTTTGTGGGCCAAAATATTGCCTAAGGGGTCTACGGTGTAGGTGCAATGGTCTTTAATTTGTTCTAAAATAAAGGCGCGCACCGCATCCTCGCGGCCCGAAACGCCCCACAAGCTACAAAGCTCTTTTAATAATCGCTGCATACTACTCCACCTCCCGCAGGGCATAGGCCGCTAACAGTTGTGCGGTAGCGGCAACGTCGGCCAGGTCGGCCACCTCGGCCGGGGTGTGCATATTGCGCTGGGGCACCGAAAGCAGACCGCAGGGAACCCCCTTGCCGGTTAGGGCAATTACGTCGGCATTGGTGGAGGTGGCGCCGCCCATAACCTCGTTTTGCAGGGGAATATTTTTCTCGGCTGCCAGTTGCTTTAAGGTACAGGTTATTTTATGTGAAAGCACCGGCGAGATGCCCAGCATAGCCCCACCCCCCATTTTGCCCGATTTATGGGCAGGCACGTCGGGGGCGGCGGCAAAGCTGACGTCTACGGCGATGGCCTCGCAAGGCTGCACAGCAAAGGCGGCGGTACGGGCACCGCGGCAACCCAGTTCCTCTTGGTCGCTGAGCAAAAACAGCACGTCCCGCGGGGGTGTGCCGCCCTCACAGATCAGACGGGCAGCCTCAATTACGGCGGCTACGCCCGCACGGTCGTCTAACGATTTAGCGCAAACCCGCTCACCCTGCAAAGCAGTAAAGGCGGTGGCGTAAACCACACGGTCACCGGGGGCAACTACCCTATTGGCATCTTTGCGGCCGGTGTCGATATACATATTCTCTATTTTAGGGGCAGTACTCTCCCCCTCTTGCAAATGGGGCGGGGTGCTGCAAAACACACCGGAGACAGGCCCGTTTTGGGTGTATATGATTACCGATTTGGCCGAAAGCACCCGTGGGTCTAACCCGCCCACGTTGGCCACGGTAACAAAGCCGGCATCGGTAACGCCGGTAACCACACAGCCCACCTGGTCTAAATGGGCGTCTAACAGCAAGGCGTTGCCGCTTTTGCCTTGGATTTTGCCCAAAACGCTGCCGTCGGGCAATAGCTCTACCATAGCATACCGCGCCAAAAGGTCGGCCGCTACCTTGGCTGCGCCGCCGCTTTGGCCGATATGGTCGGCCTCACACAGGGCGCGCAACAGTTCACGAAGTTCCATTTACAGGGCCTCCACTAATTTTTTAAAGTATTTGCCCCGCTCGGCAAAGTTGGCAAAGGCATCAAAGCTGGCGCAGGCAGGGCTGAGCATAACCGTGTCGCCCGCTTGGGCATTTTTGTGGGCCAAGGCCACCGCTTCGTCCATATTTTGGGCGTGCAGAATGGTTAATTTGGCCGGGTCGTAGCTTTCGCCTGCGGTAACGGCCGCCTCAATTTTATCGGCGGTGGGGCCGGTTAAAATCAACAATTTTACCTTTTCGTTCACGTAGGGCACCATAGGCTCAAAGGGGATATGCTTATCGTATCCGCCGGCCA
>CAZUJI010000094.1:3811-5980 GCA_964620235.1 uncultured Eubacteriales bacterium | reverse complement strand
TGAAAGCGCGCTTGGCGGCAGATGAAGGAAGGACACTTTCCGAGGGGTGCGTCTCCCCGCGATAAGGGGGCAGAGTGGGGCGCTTTTGCGCTCAACAAGGGTGGTACCGCGAGGCTTCCTCGTCCCTTTAGGTGGGATGGGAGCCTCTTTATTTTTGCAGAGTACCTTTTAAGAAAGGATTGTATAATTATGGCACAAATCAATAAGGGTGTAAAAGGCACCAACGACGTGCTGCCGCAGGAGGTTTACCGTTGGCAGTTCGTGGAAAAGAAGATGTTAGAAACCGCCCGCCAGTTCGGCTTCCGTGAGGTGCGTATTCCGGTATTCGAGCACACCGAGGTGTTCTCTCGCGGCGTGGGCGACACCACCGACGTGGTACAAAAAGAGATGTATACCTTTGACGATAAGGGTGGCCGCTCGTTGACTCTGCGGCCCGAGTTTACCGCCGGTGTAATGCGCTCCATGATCGAACACGGCCAAACCGCCGGCGCCTTGCCCTTAAAGGTGTGCTATATCGGCGCCTGCTACCGGTACGAAAAGCCCCAGGCCGGCCGTCTGCGTGAGTTTCACCAGTTTGGCGTAGAGTGCTTGGGCACCAAAGAGCCTATGGCCGATGCCGAGGTGATAGCTCTGGCCAAAAGCGTGCTGTATTCGGTGGGTATTACCCAGCTGTCGTTAGAGATTAACTCCATCGGCTGCCCCAAGTGCCGCGCCGAGTATAACAAGGCGTTAAAGGCCTATTTTGCCGCTCGGGTAGACGACCTTTGCGGCACCTGTAAAGACCGTTTAGACCGCAACCCCATGCGCATTTTAGACTGTAAATCGCCCATTTGTAAAGAAATCGGCGAGGGCGCGCCCTTAATGCTGGATTATTTATGCGACGAGTGCAAAGAGCACTTTGAGCAAACCAAAACCTACTTAAACGCTATGGGTATTCAGTATCGGGTAAATCCCCGCATTGTCCGCGGGTTAGACTATTACACCAAAACCGTGTTTGAGTTTATCTCCGACGCCATCGGCGCCCAGGGCACCGTTTGCGGCGGCGGTCGGTACGACGGCTTGAGCGAGCAGCTGGGCGGGCCCAATTTACCCTCGTTAGGCTTTGCTATGGGTATCGAGCGTTTGCTGATGGTGATGGATACCGTCAACGCTCCCGTAGAGCCCGAAAAGCCCTGCGACGTATACATTGCGCCTATGGGGCAGGCCGCGCAGGTAGAGGCCGCCCGTCTGTGTACGCTGCTGCGGGAGGAGGGCTTTGCCGCCCTGACCGACGTCAGCGGCCGCGGCTTAAAGGCGCAAATGAAGTATGCCGATAAAATCGGCGCCCAAATGAGTATGGTTATCGGCGATAACGAGTTAGAGCAAAAGCAAGCCACCCTTAAAAATATGCGCACCGGCGAAAGCCGCGTCGTAACCCTGCCCAACGGGCTGTTAGAGGGTGTATACGATTTGCAGCAATCCGCTGCTTTGGCCGACTTGACCGAAGCTGTTGAAAAGATATAACAGGAGGTTTTTACTATGGAATTAGACAGAATGGGTAGCCTGCGCCGCTCTATATATTGCGGCGAGCTGCGTACCGCCCACGAAAATACCGAGGTAACCGTTTGCGGCTGGGTACAGCGCCAGCGGGATTTAGGCCAAATTATTTTTATCGACCTGCGTGACCGCACCGGCATCGTGCAGCTGGCCTTTGACGACCGGACTGACCGCTCTGTGTTCTCTAAGGCCTTTGCCGTGCGCAGCGAGTACGTTTTAATGGCCAAGGGTGTGGTTCGCCACCGCTCCTCGGTGAATAAAGACATTCCCACCGGCGAGGTAGAAATTGCCGTTACCGATTTACGGGTGCTTTCGACCAGCCAAACCCCGCCCTTTGAAATTTTGAGCGACAGCAACGCCGGCGAAGAGCTGCGGTTAAAATACCGCTATTTAGACCTGCGCCGTCCCTCGCTGCAGCAAAATATTTTAATGCGCCACAAAATCGTTAAGGTCGCCCGCGACTACTACGACGCCAACGGCTTTATTGAGGTAGAAACCCCCATTTTAATCAAATCCACCCCCGAGGGCGCCCGTGACTATTTGGTACCCTCCCGTATTCATAAGGGCAGCTTTTTCGCCCTGCCCCAGTCGCCCCAAATGTACAAGCAGCTGTTAATGCTTTCGGGCTTCGAC
>CAZUJI010000094.1:0-3801 GCA_964620235.1 uncultured Eubacteriales bacterium | reverse complement strand
TCCGCGACGAAGACCTGCGTGCCGACCGTCAGCCCGAGTTTACCCAAATCGACTTAGAAATGTCCTTTGTAGATATGGAGGACGTGCTGTCTATTAACGAGGGCTTTGTGGCCTATTTGTTTAAAAATGTGTTAAACGTAGACGTACCCCTGCCGCTGCCCCGTATGACCTATACCGAGGCTATGGAATCCTACGGCTCTGACAAGCCCGATACCCGCTTTGAAATGAAGATTCAGGATTTGTCGGATTGTGTGAAGGATTGCGGCTTCAGCGTATTTGCCGATACCGTGAAAAACGGCGGCACCGTACGCGCCATTACCGCCAAGGGCGGCGCCGAAAAGCTGACCCGTAAAGAAATTGACAAACTTACCGAGTACGTCAAGGGCATCGGCGCCAAGGGCTTGGCCTACGTGCGCTGGGTGGAGGATACCCCCACCGCCGCCTTTGCCAAATTTATGCAACCGGCAGAGTTTGAGGCCTTGCTGGCCGCCACCGGCGCCCAAAAGGGCGACGTGGTGTTTATTATTGCCGACCGCAAAAAAACCGCCCTTTCGGTGCTGGGCTCTCTGCGCTTAGAGGTGGCCAATAAGCTGGATATTATCCCCAAAGAGCAGTTTAATTTCTTGTGGATTACCGAGTTCCCCTTCTTTGAGTACAACGAAGAAACCGGCAAGTACGACGCTATGCATCACCCCTTCACCTCGCCCTTAGACGAGTGTATTCAGTATTTAGACACCGACCCCGAGAAGGTATTTGCCAAGGCCTACGATTTGGTGCTTAACGGCGTAGAGCTGTCCAGCGGCTCTATTCGTATCACCGACCCGGGTCTGCAAAAGCATATGTTCTCGGCTTTGGGATTGACAGATGAAGAAGCCCACACCAAGTTCGGCTTCTTGACCGACGCCTTTAAATTCGGCCCGCCGCCCCACGGTGGTATGGGCATTGGCTTAGACCGTTTGGTTATGCTAATGCTGGGCTGCGAGAGCATTCGCGACGTTATCGCCTTCCCCAAGGTGGCCAACTCCAGCGAGCTGATGAGCGGAGCCCCTGCCGCAGTAGATGCCCTGCAGTTAGAGGAGCTTGCCATTGCCATCCAAAAAGATTCTGAAAAATAACTTGCTTATTTTGTAAAGGCGTGCTATAATACGCATAGATGATGTGTGAAATAAAAGAAAGGGATGGATCGTATGAAAAAAACGTATCTTTCTCCGCAAGCGGAAATTTTAGAATTGAGCAGCGAGGCCATTGCTTTAGATGGTGTATCCTTGTATGGCAATATCCTTTCGGGCGGTAGCGTAGACCGCGACGACGAAGGCTGGAGCGATTGGGAATAATTGCAAATTTAAAACAGACGGAAGACGCGTTCTTCCGTCTGTTTTTTTATAAAAACATACCCTTTGCGGTATTGAATATATTTTAAATAAATGCTATAATATACTATGTATACTTGTCTTTAAATTCGGGATGGTCTATTTTTCATATTTCGCCCGTTTCTTCTTATACTAAAAGTACCACGTAAGAAGAAAGGGTAATAAGAATGAAAGAAGATAAAAAAACAAAACATTCCTGCGCCGAGGCCGAGACCGAGCAAGACACCCCCGGCATTAGCGAGCAGCAGGCCGAGCAGATAAAAGAACTGGGCGCCATTACCGGCGTGCGGGGCAAGCATATTATTCATTGCTTAACGGTCATCGGGCAAATCGAGGGGCACTATATTCTGCCCACCCAAAACAAGACCACCAAGTACGAGCACGTTATTCCCCAACTGGTAGCCATTGAAGAAGACCCCGAGATTGAGGGGCTGCTGATTGTGCTCAACACCGTAGGGGGCGACGTAGAGGCCGGCCTGGCCATTGCCGAGCTGATTGCCGGGATGAACAAGCCCACCGTGTCGCTGGTGCTGGGCGGCGGCCACTCTATCGGCGTGCCCTTGGCGGTGTCGGCCCGTCGGTCGTTTATTGCGCCCTCGGCCACTATGACCATTCACCCCGTACGTATGACGGGGCTGGTGCTGGGCGTGCCTCAAACCTTAGATTATTTTGACAAAATGCAGGAGCGCATTACCCGCTTTGTTACTGAGAATTCGTCGATAGACCCTGCCAAGTTCAAGCAGCTAATGATGAACACCGGCGAGCTGGTAACCGACGTTGGCACCGTCTTAGACGGTGACGCCGCGGTAGAAACCGGGTTAATCGATAATTTGGGCAGCTTAGGCGCCGCCATTTCTTGCTTGTATGAGATGATTGAGGGGGCAAAGCAATGATGTACACCAAAGAGCCCTTAGAGCAGGTGTTTTACAGCAGCACCGCACCAAGGCTTAAGCAAATACAGTTAGAGTTTGGTATTTTAGAGTTAGAAGAGGTGGGCGGTCAACGCTGCGTGCGGCGGCTGATTTCTACCCGCCCTTCGGACTATTTAAATAAAAAGTATTCGCCGGGTTGCCCGGCAGAATTTGAGGAGTAGTGAATATGGCAACCAAAAAAACCGCATCTAAATCCAAATCTAAAAAGGGTCGCCCGGCGGGGAGCGCAACGGCCACCAAAATCAACAAGCAGGCCGCCAACGAGCGGCGTGCCGTGGCCGCCAGCCGTCGGCAAATGCTGGCTATAGTGCTGTTTGCCGTGTCGTTGTTTTTGTTCTTTGTGTCTATTATTGAAGGGCAAAGCGCCTGGAAAGCGTTACATAACTTTTTATTTGGCTTGTTTGGCGTATGCGCCTACGTCTGGCCCTTTGTGCTGGGCACCGTGGCGGTGCTTTGCGCTATGGACAAGCTGTATGGCAAAATCAGTGCCAAGGTAATAGAGTCCAGTGTGATGATCGTCTTTATCGGCGGCGCGATCGATATTTTCTCCAAGCATATCCCGGGCGAGAAGTTCTGGGCGCACCTTTCGGCCGCCTATACCGGTGGCGGCAGCGGCTTTGGCGGCGGCTTTTTAGGCGCCTTGGTGGGTCAACCGCTGTATTTGGCCTTTGGTAAGGTGGGCGCAGGCATTACCATTTGCCTGCTGATTTTCGTGTTCTTTATGCTGGTCAGCGGCACCACCTTGCTGTCCTTCTTTAAAATCATCAGCAAGCCGGTTAAAAAGTTAGAGCAAACCGCCGAAGACGCCTTTTTACACCGCGAGGAAGAAAAAAAGGCCAAGTTTGTAGATATTCCTTTGGGTGACGAGCCGCCCAAAAAGCCCGAGCCCACCGACGAAGCGGCCAAAAAACAAAAGAAGCTGATTGACGCCTACCGCGGCTTAGACGACGACACCCCCGCCGTAACCGAGGCAGCTGCCGAAGAGCCGCAGCAGGCCGCTCCGCCCGAGCAGGTGGCCGACAGCGGCGACGTGGATAAAGAGCTCATCAATAAAATCAACCAGACCATTGATAAAAAGAAAGAAGACCTAAAATCCGGTGGCTTTGAGGCCCCCGCAAGTATGATGCGTATTCAAGACGACGATGCCTACGCTTACCCGCCGGTAAGCCTGCTTAAGGCCATAGAGCCCAAAAACGAGCGTAGCATTGCCGCCGAGCTGGAGGCCACCGCCACCCGCTTGGTAGATACCCTGCGCAGCTTTGGTATCGAAACCCGCATTATCAACATCAGCCGCGGCCCCGCCGTTACCCGTTACGAGCTACAGCCCTCGGCCGGTGTAAAAATTAGCAAAATCACCAATTTGTCTGACGATATTGCCTTAAACTTAGCCACCGCAGGCGTGCGCATCGAGGCGCCCATTCCCAACAAGGCGGCAGTGGGTATTGAGGTGCCCAATAAAACCACCAGTATGGTTGGCGTGCGCGAGATTATTGATTCTC
>CAZUJI010000093.1:0-5989 GCA_964620235.1 uncultured Eubacteriales bacterium | reverse complement strand
AGTACTCGCTTAACACCGGCAACCCTGCCACGGCGCGGGCGGTGGCCATAAAATATTGCTCGCGGTGGGCGGGCAGCACCGCCGCTTGCTCGGCGCGGGCGTGCACGCGCTCTACGGCCAGACCCAAACGGTCGGCCAGCTCGCCTAAAAACACCAGCCGCTTTTGCAGCGAGTCCAACAGCGTTACCTGCAAATCGGGTCGGGCAATTTTCAACACCATCCCCGGGAACCCTGCGCCGGTGCCCACGTCAACGATTTTGGCGTTTTGGGGCAGGTCTACCTGGGTGAATAACAGCAAGCAGTCTAAAAAATGCTTTACGGCAATGTCTTGGGGTTGGGTAATGGCCGTTAAATTTACCTTTTGATTGTACTCTACCAAAAAGTCGGCGTACGCGGCCAGGCGGGCAGGGGCGTCGCTATGTAGGGCAATGCCGTATTGCTCGCACCCTTGGGTAACTAAATCTATGGGAAATTGCATATCCTTCTCCTATGCTTTTTAAAATATTGTTCTACCTATTATTTAAACCGATTTTGCGGTGTTTTGCAAGTATAATCGGCAAAAAGGGGGCATAAAATCCTAATAAAGTACAAAATAAGGTGGGATTTTTATGATTATACATACCGTTGCCCCGGGGCAGACCATATACACCCTTGCCGGCCGCTACGGCGTAAGCCCCCAAAGCATTATTGAGGCCAACGCCCTGCAAGCCCCCGACCGACTGGTGCCCGGGCAGGATTTGGTGATTCCCCGTGAGGGGGGTGCCCATATTGTAAGCGCAGGGGAGTCGCTTTACACCATTGCTCGCGAATACGGCATTACCGTAGCTCAATTGCTGCAAGAAAACCCAAGCCTGCAGGCGCCCTACACCATTTACCCGGGGCAGACACTGTTTTTGCCCACCCTGCCTAAGCGGGGCACCATACAGGTCAACGGCTATGCCTACCCCAGCATTTCTATGGGTGTGCTGCAGCAGACCCTGCCCTATTTGACCTATTTGTCCATTTTCAGCTACAGGGTGCAGGCCGACGGCAGCCTAAACCAGATAGACGACGCCCCCTTAATCTCGGCTGCCCGCGCTGCCGACGTGGCGCCTATGCTGGTGATAACCAACACCACCGAAGGCGGCGGGTTTGACAGCGATTTGGTGCACACCGTATTAACCGATGAGACGGTTTCGGCCACCCTACGGCGCAATTTGGTGCAAACCATAGAGCAAAAGGGCTACTACGGGGTAGACGTGGATTTTGAATATATCCCGCCCGCCGACCGCCAAGCCTACGCCCGCTTTTTAGAGCAGCTCAAAGCGGATTTGCGCCCCGGGGGCTACCTGCTTTCCACCGCCTTGGCCCCCAAGGTGCGGGCCAACCAGCAGGGCACGCTGTACGAGGCCCACGATTATGCTCTGTTGGGGCAAATTGTGGACCACGTGATTTTAATGACCTACGAGTGGGGGTATTTGTACGGCCCGCCTATGGCGGTGGCTCCCGTAAACGAGGTGCGGCGGGTGTTAGACTACGCCGTAACCGCCATTGACCCTGCAAAAATCTTAATGAGTCTGCCGAACTACGCCTACGACTGGACGCTGCCCTACACCCCCGGTCGGGCGGCAGAGTATTTGTCGGTGCAGGGGGCGGTGAATCGCGCGGTGCAGCAAGGGGTAAATATACAGTATAGCTCCACTGCGGCGGCGCCCTTTTACACCTATACCCAAAACGGTGCCGAGCATATCGTTTGGTTCGAAAACGCCCGCTCTACCCGCGCCCGGCTGCTGCTGGTGCAGGAATACGGTCTTTTAGGGGTAAGCTATTGGACGGTAAACACCTTCTTCCCCCAAAATTGGGCGGTGCTTACCGATTTATATGATATTGAAAAGGTAGGATGACAAGAATTGAACCCCACTGTAAACCTTTTTTGAATTTTCTTTTAAAAAAGTCCCCAAAAATTGACAAATAATTTATAAGATGGTACACTTTTTGGTAATAAGGAAGTGAAAAGCATTGGCACGCCAAAAAAAGATTCAAAGCTACCCGCCCACGCGGATGATTATTGCCGCCCTGTTTATTTTGGTAGAGGCGGCGCTGGTGTTTACCGTTTTGTATACCACCACCCACAACGCCATTTGGGTGTACGTGGTTATGCAGATTATAAGCATTATCATCGTTGCGGTGATTGTCAACCGTCGGGGCAACCCCAGCTATAAATTAACCTGGATTATTTTTATTTTGGCCATACCCCCTATGGGCGGGGTCATTTATCTGCTGTGGGGCAGCGGTCGCGCCCTGCGTGCCGTTAAAAAGCGTATGCTTTCAGAGCGGGCCCGCACCCAAAGGCTGCTGCGGCAAGACCCGGGTACGGTAAACCGCCTGAATTATTACGACAATCAGCACGCGCGGCAGTCTACCTTTTTGCAAAAGGAGTCGGGCTTCCCCGTGTGGGACAATACCCTGGTGGAGTACCTTTCCCCGGGTGAGGTGATGCTCCCCCGACTGTTAGAGGAGCTGCAAAAGGCGCAAAGGTTTATTTTTTTAGAGTTTTTTATTTTGGCCGAGGGCGAAATGTGGGACGCCATTCATAAAGTCCTGCAGCAAAAGGCCGCCGCAGGGGTAGAGGTGCGGGTGCTGTACGACGATTTTGGCTCTTTAACCCGCCAAGGGCGGCAGTTTGCCAAAAAGCTGCGGCAGGAGGGGATTTACGTGTCGGTATTTAACCCCATTAAGCCCCCGCTGGATTTGTTTTTAAACAACCGCAACCACCGCAAAATCGTGGTAATCGACGGTGTAACCGCCTTTACCGGCGGTATAAATATCGGTGACGAGTATATCAACCGCATAGAGCGCCACGGCTATTGGATGGACTGCGCCGCCCTGTTTCGCGGGCAGGGGGTTTGCTCCTTTACCACGATGTTTTGCCAAATGTGGAACTGCATTAACCCCCGACGTCGGTTAGACCCCGTAAATTATTTAGGTGACACCCGCGAGATTTTTGGCGAGGGCTTTGTGCAGCCCTATGCCGACGACCCGTTGGACGACCGCAACGCCGGCGAGGGGCTGTATATGCAAATGCTGTGCAGCGCCAAGCGGTACGTGTATATTACCTCGCCCTATTTGGTGCTGGATAACAGTATGGTGCAGCTTTTGTGCGCCACCGCCAAGGCGGGTATAGACGTGCGGATTATAACCCCCAAAAAGTGGGACAAATGGTACGTGCACCCCGTAACCCAGTATTATTACGACGAGCTTTTGCAGGCGGGGGTGCGGATTTTTGAATTTACCCCCGGATTTATTCACTCTAAGCTGTTTATATCCGACGACCGCGTAGCCACCATTGGTACGGTAAATATGGATTACCGCAGTTTTTATCTGCACTTTGAGTGCGGCGCCTGGATGTGCGGCAACAAGGCGGTTTTAGATATGCGCGACCACTTTTTGCGTATGCAGGAGGATTCGGAGGAAATCGTTTACGACCGTTGGTGCCGCCGCCACTGGCAGCAAAGGTGCAAGCAGTTCGTTTTACATTTGTTTGCGCCCTTTATGTAAAAAAACAGCAAAGCAAGTCGCTTTGCAATAAACAAATACAACCCCGATGGAACTTGCAATCCATCGGGGTTGCTTTTTTGCTTTTACAGGTCAATAACCGCCATCGCATGGATATCTACCTTGGGGACGGTGTAATTTAGCAGCCCGTCGGCATAGGCAAAGGGTAACGACTCCCCCGAGGGGGCGAGATATACCTTTTTTGGGGCGGCATCCAGCCGAAGGGCAACCTCTACGTTGTACAGCGGCACCACGTCCTCAATCACCTCTACGGCTTTGCCGCGCAGGGTGGTGTGGGCGTATACGCTGTGCTGCACCAGACGGTTTTGCTCGGGCTGATGCATTAAACTGACGATGGCCTTGTCGGGCAGGTTGGTTTTTAAGGTCTTTTCGTCGCCCAGCAAGGCATCCAGCAACCCGCAAACCGTTTGTTTACAGAACAACGTGCCGCGGAAAGCGTATTCGGTGAAAATGTCCCAGGCCACGTAGGCGGTGTTGTGGGTAAGCACTACCCCGTCGGTTAAGGGCGCGTCGGGGTTATTGGGGGTTTGACGGTGGGAGCAGAAATGCTCGGGGGTGCGGTTAAAATAACTCTCTTGCGCAAAACCAACGGTTTTACCGGCGGTTTTTTCAATTTCGTACCCGTTACTGTACATTACGTACTCGGTTTTGGGGATATTCAACTCGTTACCGGGCACAAAATAATTGGGATTACACTCGGCTACCCCCTTGTAGCTTACGCCCAGGTCAATGCAAAACTCGTCCTTGTCAAAATACAAGCCGCCGGTACCCGCCGCCAAGATTTTGCCGCCTTTTGCAAGGTGCTTTTGCAGCTTTTCTGCCAACTGGGGCTCGGGGCGAATATTCTCAGGCACAATAATCACCTTATACTTTTCAAGGTCGCCGTAAACGTCTAAAATATCGTACAAATACTTGCCCTCTAATAAAATGCGATTGATGCCTACGAGGGGATCAGGCGTTTTATTGGGCACGCGGCCGTAGCGCTCGTCGGCAAGCACAGCCACGTCGGCCACCGCGGTTACGTGGTCGCACCAAGGCTCTTTTTCTTCCACCTCTTTAAAGGCCGCACCGATAATATTGTAGGTGTGCATATTCATCTCGCCGCTGGGGTGCAGCTGATCGCCCACCGAGATTTTAGCCCCCATTGCCAAATCCAGTGAAACCTCCCACCGCAGAGCGTTGGGGTGCTTAAAGCCGCCAAAATCGCCCCAAGAGGTGTGGAATTTACCCGTCATACCCAAATAGTCTTTGTATACGGTGCGGCAGTAGCTGGCCGAAAGGGGGAAATGGTCGTACCCCCAGCCGCCGGTGGGCAGACTCTCTAATTCCTGGTGACCGTTGTAGTCGGCAATGTACCGCTTGCCAATGGTTAAGTGACCGCCGTTGTGGTAAATGGCGGTGTTGGGGTTATATTTATGTACGGCGGCCTTCATAGCCTCGGCGTATTTTTTAAAGTTCTCCTCGCCCACCACCTTGGCGCCCTCTTGGCTGCCGGCAGGGTAGCCAAGCTCACGCATACGCTTGCGGCAGGCCGAGCAATGGCATTGGCGCACCGCCGAAATATCTAAAAACACCTCGCAGGGGTTGTAGCGCTGCATAACCTCTTCCACCTCGGCCACCAGCTTGTCTAAATACCCGGTGTTGAAGCACAGCAGCTTGTAACAGGCCCGATCCACAAAATTGGCGCCGCCGATACTTTCATCGGATTTGCGCATCAGCCACTCAGGGTGTTCCTCGGCAGCCAGCTCGTCAAATCCGGCCGAAATATACACCGGCGCCTGCACGCCGATTTCGGCGCAGGCGTCTAATTGGGCCCGCAATAGGTCAAAGGTTAAAGAGGGGTGCATAGGGCTCACCTTACTGGGGTAGTAAAAGCACCCGTGGTGACATTTGGCAAAAAGGGTGATAGAATCCACGTGGCCGGCAATCAGCGCCGCCTGAAACTGCTTTTTGTCAAAACGGCTGCCCACCCCGGGGACCTTTTCGGAGGTGTGAAAGTCTAAATGAACTTGTCTAAAACGCATATTATATCCACTCCTTTGATTTCTATTATACTGTAAAATCAGTAAATGAAAATAAGCGAAATTAACGAGATATTGTCCAAAATTCACTTTTTTGAGCAGCGTATAATTTGAAATGAGGTGGAAAACTAATCAAAAAGGAGTGTTTTTATGAAGATAACGGAAGAAGCCTACGCCCAAATGGTCAAAAAAGCCACGCCCCGCTCCCCCAAGAGCAAGGATTTTTTACTGGCCTTTTTGGTGGGCGGCGGCATTTGCGCCTTGGGGCAGGTGCTGCTGTATTGGTACCAAAACGCCGGTCTGCCCCAGGAAATAGCCTCGGGGTGCGTGTCGGTCAGCCTGATTTTACTCTCGGCCACGCTGACGGGGCTGGGGGTGTTCGACAAAATCGCCAAGCACGCCGGCGCAGGCAC
>CAZUJI010000092.1:0-5995 GCA_964620235.1 uncultured Eubacteriales bacterium | reverse complement strand
GAGACCATTAACCGCTTAAAGAAAGTGCAAAGCCAGCTGCTGCACGAGAATGGCCACGAGCCCAGCGAAGAGCTGATTGCCGAGAAAATGGATCTGTCGGTTGAGCGGGTGCGCGAGATTATGCGCGTAGCGCAAGAGCCCGTTTCTATGGAAACGCCCATTGGCCCCGAGGAAGACAGCCGTTTGATGGACTTTATTCGCGATGAAGACGCTCTGGCACCCGACGAAGCCGCTTTAAAAACCATCACCAACGAAGATATTGATTCTGTTTTACAAACTCTTACCCCCAGAGAAGAGGCGGTTATTCGCCTGCGCTTTGGTTTAAAAGACGGCCGCTGCCACACCTTAGAAGAGGTAGGCATTGAGTTTAACGTTACCCGTGAGCGTATTCGTCAAATCGAGGCCAAGGCTTTGCGCAAGCTGCGTCACCCGGTTCGCAGCAATAAATTTAAAGAAAAATAGGGGATTACTATGTTTTTAAATTTAGAGACCGATTATGCGATTCGTATCGTCGGTTGTCTGGCAGTGCAGGATTCTATTATTGATGCCAAAACCATTTCAGAGCATACCGGCGTTACCCTGCGCTTTTCGCTTAAAATACTTAACCGCTTGGTGCAGGCAGGCATCGCAAAATCTTTCAAAGGCGCAAAGGGTGGCTATATGCTGGCCAAACCTCCCGAAGAAATTTCCTTGCTTACGGTAATTGAAGAGGTTTGCGGCCCGGTGGAGTTCAGCCAATGCCAAGGCGACCACGCCAATTGTACACACCCGCAGGGCTTGTGCCGTTTTCGCGGCGTGTTCGACGATGCTTCGGCCTATGCCCGGCAAAAATTCGCATCGGTTACCTTTAAATCCTGTGGAAAGGAATAATATTTATGGTTTTTACATATAAAACTAGCGGGACATGCTCCAGACAAATTACAGTGGATATAGAGCAAGAAGTAATTAAGGCCATCTCTTTTGAGGGCGGCTGTAACGGCAATTTAAAAGGTATTGCCGCCTTGTGCCAAGGCCAAAAGATTGACGACGTAATTGAAAGGCTTTCGGGCATTCGTTGCGGCTTTAAAAGCACTTCTTGCCCCGACCAATTGGCCTGTGCCTTAAAAGCATATAAAAGTAAAAAAGGGTGATTTCTTTGAACGAAGACAGAGATATTAAAATCGCCGGTAATCGGCCCTCTTTTGATATTAAAAATAATGCGTCGCCGCTTTCTACGTCCGAAGAGTTTAACCGCGAGCGTGAAAACGGCAATACCGACCGCGCCAAACGCTTGGGCCGCCTGGTGGCAGAAGAAATTTGCCGCTCGGGGGATGTTTTGGTGGGCGAAGCCGACCGTAACGCCGAATTAAAATCACACCGCGGTGTGCTTATCACCTTTGCCGCCGTTTCGGGGTTAGAGTTAGCCTGCCCCAGCGCAGTTACGGTGTACGCGGCGCAAAACAGCTTTTACAATACGCTCAAGGATCTGGCTCCCGTGCTTTATAAAAACGCGTCGGACACGGGGGAGTTTTCCTTCTATTATTTGGCGTTCCGCCGTGGCGGCGATATTGAGCGGCGCATTGGTCAAACCTTTGCTATGCTGTGTTCTCACGACGGTGACCCGGTGTATCAAGAACTGGGCGAGGCTTTATATTGTTGGTTTTCGTCCGTGGTTAAAAAGAAAGCCGAAGAAGTCGGTTTATAATTAGCGTTAAAATAGGGAGGAAGTTTGTTATGGATTTTTGGGATCAAACCGTTTCGGCAACCAAAAAATTTATTTCTGTGGCCGAAAAAAAGACCCAAGAGATTGTAAACGTACAAAAGTTAAATTATAAACTTTCATCTATTCAAAATAATATTAACCAAAAATACTGCGAATTAGGTAAATCGGTTTATGCTGCCCTAAAAGACGGCCAAGCCTTAGAAACGGATTCTTTTGCAGAGCCTATGGGCGAAATTGATGCATTAAAAAAAGAGTTAAAAGCCGTAAAAAAAGAATTAGATGAAACCAAGGGCAAAATCAATTGCCCCGACTGCAACGCAGTTTGCGATCTAAAAGCAAAATATTGCCATAAGTGCGGCAAAGAACTTTAATTTAAAAGCGGTTTTTGCCGCTTTTTCTTTTGAATAACAGGAGTAGAAATATGGACAAGCTTAAAATCGGTATCGTTATAGCGGACGATACGGAATATATCCCCGTACGTGAGTATATCTTACAAAAGGGTGGGCAAGATTGCCCGATGTATAACCGTGAAGGGCATACCTATACCTTTGTCGCCAACGGCAAGCAGGTAGAGGTTTGCGCGGTGTTTTGCGGTATTGGTATGGTCAACGCAGCCGTTGCTGCAATGCATTTTGCAGCAGGCGGCGCCGATATTTTGGTAAATGCCGGCCTTTCGGGCGGAATGCAAAGGGTGCGCCGCGGTGAGTTGGCCTTGGGCACCGGCTTTGTAGAGCACGATTTTGACTTAACCCCCCTAGGCTACAAGCCGGGTGAAAAGCCTCTGCAAAACAATTTTTATACCGCCGATACCCTGTTGTGCGATAGCTTTAAAGCAATGTACACGGGTACCAAAAGCGGCACAATGGTCAGCGGTGACTGTTTTATCAGCGACGACCAAAAGCGGGATTATTTAATCGGTGCATTTGATGCAATCGCCTGCGATATGGAATCGGCCGCCATTGCCTACGTGGCAGAGCTTACCGGCAAACGGTATATTTCTATTCGTAAAATATCCGACGATGCCGGCGACGATGCCGGCGAGCTGTATACCGAGGTAAATACGGCTGAGGATATGCAATGGATGCACAAAATATTCAAGTGGATCGAAACCTTGCCTTCCTTGAAAGAAATTTGGAAATAATAGGCGGTAAATGCTATGGAACAAAAGAAAAGAAAACAGCAGGGCTTTTTAGAGGGTAGCTTTATACTTGTTTTTGCCACCGTTGCCGTTAAACTCATCGGCGCGCTTTTCCGCATTCCCTTGGGTAGCTTATTGGGCGAAACGGGTATGGGTTATTTTTCTACGGCCTACGATCTATACTTGCCCATTTACTCCTTGGCAATGGCGGGTTTACCGGTTGCTATTTCTAAAATCGTGGCCGAGTATATTACCAAACACAAATACAGCGACGTGCGCAAAACCTTAGTTATTTCGCGTCGCACCTTTTGGATTACGGGTATTGCAGGCTTTGTGGTAATGATGATTGCCGCCTATCCCTTTGCCAAATTCACCTTAAACACAGGTTCACTGGTGGGTATTTTTGCTATTGCACCCTCTATACTTTTTTGCTGCATTATGTCGGCTTATCGCGGATATTACGAGGGCTTGCGCAATATGTACCCTACGGCGATATCCTCGGTGATTGAGGCGCTGGGTAAGCTGATTTTAGGTTATGGCTTTGCCTGGTTGGTGATTCGGTATTTTGGCGAGGTAACACCCACGTCCCTTTCTTACGCGGCCGGCGCGGCTTTAATGGGCATTAGCATTGGTAGCCTGGCGGGATCTATTTATCTTTCGGCCAAATATCATTTTGGCAAAGATAATTTTACCGCCGAGGAGCTGGCTGCCTCGGGTGACCCGTTATCAAGTAAAGATACGTTTAACAATTTGATTCGCATTGCCATTCCGGTTATGTTATCGTCTTTGGCTAACACCATTGGCAACTTAATTGACGTAGCTATGGTACAACGGCAGCTGGCAGGTATCGTGCAAGACCACCCCGGCGTACTGTCCGAAATTTATGCCGAACTGATTAGTCTACGCGGCCTGCAAGAAAGTGAGATTCCCAACGCTTTATATGGCAGTTATAAAGGCTATGCCTTCTCGGTATTTAACTTAGTGCCTACCATTACCTCGGTTTTGGGTGTAAGCGCTTTGCCGGTGCTTACCTCCTCCTGGACGGCGGGGGATAAAGGCGCCGTTAAAACCGATATTGAGCTTATGCTTAAAACCACGTCTATTATCTGCGTGCCCTGCGGCATTGGTTTAATGTTTATGGCAAAGCCCATACTACAGTTTTTATATCCCTCGCAAACGGTGGGTGTGGATATTGCTGCGCCAATGCTTACTATTTTAGGTATTTCGGCCATATTCTCAGGGCTGATGGGGCCGCTGAATAATATGCTGCAGGCGGTTGGTCGGCAAGATATCCCTGTAAAAAATATGGCAGTTGCCGCTACGTTAAAAATTGTGGTTAACTTTATTTTAGTACAAATTCCGTCTATCAATATTATGGGTGCGCCTATTGGCACGGTTGTATCCCACGTGTATATGGCGGTGGGTAACTACGTATGCCTGGTTTATTACTCAAAAGTACGCCCCAATTTGTTAAAAATTTTTATTAAGCCCTTAATTGCATCGCTGTTTTGTGGCATTTCGGCAAGGTTTAGCTATGTTTTTTTGGCAGAAAAACTGGTTGGCGGGCGCATTGCAACCCTAATTTCGCTGGCAATTGCGGTAATTGTTTATGCAATTGCTCTAATTTGCGTACGTGGAATTGATAAGAATGACCTAAAATCTATGCCAATGGGAGAAAAATTAGTCAAAACCCTTGAAAAAATTAAAATAATGAAGTAAAATGTATGTAATCGCATAGAAGTTAAGGTAAAAGTGTTGGAGACTTTATGGTAGACTTTGAATTTAAAGAACAATATAATATGCAGGATCTTATTCATATTCTAAAGTGCTTACGTGCGCCGGGCGGTTGCCCGTGGGATAGGGAGCAGACCCACCAAAGCATTAAAAACGATTTTTTAGAAGAAGTGTACGAGGTTGTAGACGCTATTCAAACCGATGACGACGATGCTTTATGCGAGGAGCTGGGCGACGTTTTATTGCAGGTGGTTTTTCATACCCAAATTGCCGAGGAAGAAAATGCCTTTACCTTTCATCAGGTAACCGACGGTATTTGCAAAAAGCTGATTTTGCGGCATCCTCACGTTTTTGGCGACGTGCAGGCCGATACCAGCGAAGCGGTATTAAATAATTGGGACAAAATCAAACGGCAAGAAAAACACCAAGATACATTTACTTCCACACTGCAAAGTGTTCCAAATGCTTTTCCGGCGTTAATGCGTGCCCAAAAGGTGCAAAAGCGTGCTGCTAAGGCAGGTATGGATTGGCCCGAGCTTAACGCCTGCGCCGATAAACTGACCGAAGAGGTGGCCGAGCTGCAGCAGGCCTGCAAATCCGGCACCCCGGAGCAGATGTTTGAAGAAATGGGCGACGTGCTTTTCTCGGCGGTTAACGTTTCTCGCTTTTTAAATGTGAACGCTGAGGAGGCGCTTACCGCCGCTACCGATAAATTTATAGCACGGTTTAAAGCGGTAGAAGATATGGCTATGGTCGACGGTAAGGCTATGGATACAATGTCACCTGAGGAATTAGACGCTTTATGGCAAAAAGCGAAGCATCAATAATCTTAGCTTAAACACAAGCATTGCTTGGTTTAGATATAAAAAATAGGAGGAAACAAAAATGAACAAGACTGAACTGATTGCAGCCATCGCAGAAAAGAGCGGTATCAGCAAGAAGGACGCTGACAAAGCTTTAGCAGCTTTCATCGAGACCGTTGCTGAGCAACTCAAAGCCGGCGAGAAGATTCAATTGGTTGGCTTCGGTACCTTCGAAGCTCGCGAGCGCGGCGAGAGAATGGGCTTAAACCCCCGCACCAAAGAGACCATCAAAATTGCTGCTTCCAAAGTACCTGCTTTCAAAGCCGGTAAAGCATTTAAAGACGCTATTGCTTAATTTTTTGCAGAAAGACCGCCTTTGTTTTACAAAGGCGGTTTACTCTTATTATGGTGATTTTATGAGAATTGATAAATATTTAAAAATATCCCGCATTATCAAACGCCGCACCGTAGCTAACGAGGCTTGTGATGCAGGGCGTGTTAAGGCCAACGGCCAGGTCATTAAAGCATCTTACGACGTTAAACCGCAAGATATTTTAGAAATTTCCTTTGGTACCAAAACCGTAAAGGTGCAGGTGCTGTCGGTAAACGAATACGCAA
>CAZUJI010000091.1:0-6031 GCA_964620235.1 uncultured Eubacteriales bacterium | reverse complement strand
CAGATAATCGTAGCTACGCTTTAAACAGTCAAAGGGGTCTTCGCCGTTGCAGTCGTCCTGCTCTACCAGCATATATTTGGTGCCGGCGGCCTCGGCGGCGGCAAACACACGGTCAAAGTTAATGTTGCCCTCGCCAATGGGGAGCATCGTGGGGCCAAAGCCACAGTCTTTTAAGTGAATGCAGGGTACTCGCCCGGCCAAGCGCTCTAACCAGGCGGCAGGGTCGGCGCCGCCCACCTGCACCCAGTAGGTGTCTAACGTAAAGCCTATACGCTCGGCAGGAATCGCCTGGGCAAACTGCTCCATAAGGGTCTTACCATTGACTTTTTGGAACTCATAATGGTGGTTGTGATACATAAGGTACTTGCCATTCTTGTAGAGTTCCTCGGCAATGGGGGCGAATCGCTCTGCAAACCCAGACACAATTTGCTCTAAAGGTACGGCATCTTCGCCTTTTTTCCAAAGCGGGCCGTAGCCGCCAACGCCACTATGGTCACATTCTAAAATGTTGTGGTTGGCAATTATCTGGTGGGTGTTAGAGCCGTCAAATAAAACGTGGGTTAAAACACAGCGCAGGCCGTTTTTGTCCAGCTGCTCCTTCATCCAAGCAGGGTCGTAAGGGCAAACCCCCGAGAGCTGTACCGTTTTATAGCCGATATCGGCCACCTTTTTTAAGGTTTCGGCCAAATCCTCGGTGGTTTTGCAAAATTGACGCAGGGTGTAAAATTGAGCACCGATTTCCATACTGTTTCTCCTTTACAATAAAGTCTTTAAAGCCTCGCAGGCGGCGTCAAAGGCGGTGTTGCGGTCGGGGTATTGGCACAGGCCGGTTTTGGTTTCTTCACCCGCACGCTCTAAATCTGCCAAGCCCTTAAATACGGTTAAGTGGGGCTCTATGGTCAGCTCGTTGCCGCCCTGCTTTTTAAACTCGCCCAAAATATAGGGCAGGTTGCCAATGCCCTTGCCCGCAGGCACAACCATACCGTCGGCCAAGGCATCTTTAATATGTAGGTATTTAATATAAGGGGCCAGCAGCTCCCAAGCTGCCTTGGTATCTTGCCCGCACTGCACAAAGTTGGCAGGGTCAAAAATACCCTTTAAATTTGGCAATGCCTGCAAAAGCTCTAAGCAGCGCTGGGCTACGTCGCCGTAAATGCCTTTTTCATTTTCGTGGCACAGGTCAATGCCGCTGCCCTTGGCCATCTCCAGCATTTGGCCCAAACGGTCAATTACCTCGTTTTTATATAGCTCGGGCTCCTTGCCCTTAGGAATAAAAAACGAGAACAACCGAATGTTTTTGGCGCCGGTAATATGGGCCACCTCTAAGGTGTTTTTAAAATCCTCCAGGTGAGCAGCATAATCGCCGGCTTCAATGTCGATTTTGCCAATGGGCGAGCCAATCGACCACACCTCTAACCCGGCGGCATCCATTTGGCGGCGCACCTCTTTGGCATCGGCCAAAGACAGTTTGTTGGGCATACAGTCAAAAGCGCGGCGTAGCTCAATGCCTTGTAACCCGTTGCGTTGCATCGCAACGATTTGCTCCGAAAAATTCGGACTGGCTTCGTCGGCAAAAGCAAAAATTCTCATGGGCATCCTCCTTGCATGATTTTCTGATTTAATTATAAAGCTGAATATATTTCTAATCAATTTAAAAAAAGCGCCTTTATGCATTGAAAAAATAAGCATTATGTTGTATACTTACCTATAGAGGTGTTTTTTATGCAAGAATATACCATTGCTGCCTCCTATGGAGCAACCCCACAGCCCCAGCCCTGCCATCACGATATGCACGCCCACGACACCTGCGAAATACTGCTGTTTATAGACGGCGACGCCAGTTACGCGGTAGAGGGCTCGGTGTATAGGCTTCACCCCGGGGACATTATGATAATGCGTCCTTTAGAGGCGCACCATTTAATTATCCACGCCCCGGTACCCTACGAGCGGTTTGTTGTAAATTTTGATTTGGAGATTCTGCGCCAATACGATACCGAGGGCGAATTTTACGGTATGTTTTTCGACCGCCCCTTGGGTCAGTTCAACCACTTCAGAAGTGCCCTGTTCCCCGAGAATCATTGGCGGTATTACTTTACCAAAATGCGCCAAATGCGCCAAACACTCAACAAAAGCCGCCAGCTGTGCTACCTGTTGCCCTTGTTGGCCGAGCTGGCCGAGCAATACCAAACGGTAAAGCGCACCACCGCCGAGCTGGTCTTAGACAAATCGGCCGAGATTATTTTATACATCAACCGCCATTTGTTTGAGGACATTACCTTAGAAACCATTTGCAATCGGTTTTACATAAGTAAATCCCAGCTCAACCGCATTTTTAAAAGGGTTACCGGTTCTACGGTTTGGCACTATATTACCATCAAGCGGTTACATAGCGCCCGCGAGCGATTAAAAAACGGCGACAGCCCCACCAAGGTGTACGAAAAATGCGGCTTTCGGGATTATATAACCTTTTATAAGGCCTATCGGGGGCAGTACGGTGTCCCTCCAAAGGCTGACCGACCCAAAACACGTGTATGACATATAAGTAAGGAGAAACGGTTATGAAAAACAACGTAGATTTTGATTGCAGGCAGATTATTGTCGGCTGTGCCGACGGCGGTAGCGGCCCCTATATGCGCTACCGTATTCCCGGACTGGTGGTTACCAAGCAAAACACCCTGATTATGTATTACGAGGCTCGTATGGCCCCGGGCGACGATTGGGCCGATATGGACATTCTGGCTTTTCGCAGCACCAACGGCGGCGAGAGCTTTGATGAGCCTATTGTGCTGGCCGCAGGCGCTGCAGACGGGCATACGGTAAATAATCCGGTTATGATCGTAGGGCAGGACGGCACGCTGCACTTTTTATATTGCGTAGAGTACGGCGTGTGTGTAGAGTGTAAGGATTCAGCCGCCCCCGATTGCCCCCACGGTATTGGTGTATTTCACCGTCAAAGCACCGACGACGGCCTTAGCTGGTCAGAGCCTAAAAACATCACCTATGCTACCCGCCCCGAGCTGCGCTACGTGTTTGCCGTTGGCCCGGGCCACGGCATTTGTACTGCCGACGGCACCTTGGTGGCTACGGTGTGGATGGTGCAAAAAAATCACCTGCCCCCGGAGGCAGAACAAAATATCCGCTGTCACCATCGGGCCGGTGTGTCTACTATTTATTCTAAAGACAACGGCGCCACCTGGCAGATGGGAGAGTTGATTCCTCCGGTTGTGTTGCCCGACGGCACCGCGGCCGACCATAACGAAACCATGTGTGTATGCACCAAGGACGGCGGGGTAATGCTTACCACCCGCACCAACGACGTTACCTATCGCGCCTTGGCCTGGAGCCCCAACGGCTACAGCGATTGGACTCGGTTAGAGTATAACGCCGCTCTGCCCGACGCGGTTTGTATGGGCTCGGTGGCGGCTTATAACGTAGCGCCCCACCCCTATACGCTGCTGCACGTAAATTGCACGGGTAAGGCGCACGGCGCACGTACGGGACTTTGGCTGCAGGGCTCGGTGGACGACGGCAAAACCTGGCAACTGCTTAAAATTATTACCTCGGGCCGTGCAGGCTACAGCGATATTGCCGTAGACGCCGAGGGTACCATTTATATTTTGTATGAAGAGCGGGCCGGCTGCGTCTGCCATTTGGCGCGGCTGAAATACGCAGATTTGTACGGCGAAAAATAATTTTTGCAAATAGTTTTTTTGGTTTGGATGAAACGGAGTAGAATTTTAATGCAAAATGCAGATATCAAGCGGGCCTTCTCTATTGGCGGTATTAGTATTTTTACATATATGGTAAGCTACTACCTGCGCAACCTGTTAAGCGTGCTTACCCCGCAAATGTTAGAGAGCGGCGAATTTACCGTTGAGCAAATCGGTCTGCTTTCGTCGGTATATATGGTCTTATACGCCGTAGGGCAGCTGGTCAACGGCTTTTTGGGCGATCGCATTTCTCCCAAGTGGCTGGTGGTTTTGGGTATGCTGATCTCCGGTGGGGTTTGCATATTGTTCCCCTTGCTGGGCTCGCCCGTTTTGCAGGTGCTTTGCTTTGTGCTTATGGGCTTTGGCCTTTCTATGCTGCGGGGGCCGCTGATGAAGATGATCTCTGAGAACACCCTGCCCAACTACGCCCGCATTATTTGCGTGCTGTTTTCGGCCTCTTGCTACGTGGGTAGCTTTGTGGCCGGCTTGGTGGCCCTGGTGGGGTATTGGAAGCTGGCCTTTATCCTTACCGGCGTGGCAGCTTTGACCGTTGCAGCGTTGGCCCTGGTGGCCGTTACGGTTATGGAGCGCAAAAAGGTGGTTACCTATCAGTCTACCAAGGGCAAGGGCTGGGGCGCGTTGTTTGGCGTGTTTAAAATCCCCGGATTTTTGTTCTATTTGGCCGTAGCCTGCTTAAGTGAGATTGGTATTACCTCTATTACCTTTTGGATTCCCACCTTTTTAGACGATTATTTGCAGCTACCCGACGCCGCCGTCAGCGCCATATATTCCGGCATAGTGGTTTTGCGCGCCTTGGTGCCCTTTGGTACCTTGGCGGTGTTTAAGCTGTTTAAAGAGAAAGAAATGCGTATGATGCGGGTTTGCTTTGCGCTTACCTTGTTGGCCTTTGGCGGGCTATTGGCCTTTAAATCGGCGGTTGTGGGCGTTGTTTTGCTGGCCTTGGGCTTAGTAGGTATTACCTGCGTTTCGTCGCTGCTTTGGAGCATTTATATCCCAAGTCTGGGCAAAACGGGTATGGTGTCCAGCGCCAACGGCGTGTTGGATTGCGCAGGCTATGCCACCGCGTCGGTTATAAATCTGGCCTCGGCCGCGGTAATGGGCGCTTTTGGGTGGAATGCGGTGTTTATCATTTGGGCTGCCTCGGGCCTTTTGGGGCTGGGGCTGACCTTTTTGCGTAAAGACGAATAACCCATTGCACCGCCGTTGACGAGCGTAAAAAAATAAGCTATAATAAGGATTATAATTTGTCGAAACAAGATTGTTTCGCCTATCCTATACCGTTATAAACCAAAGGGGATGTTTATATGAAATACTGTGTTAAATGCGGTCAACCCTTGGCCGAAGGTGCGGCTTTTTGTTCTTATTGCGGTGCAAAAGTGCCGTCAGAGCAACCTACGCCGCCACCCGCCCAACCGCAAGAAAACAACTCTATGGCCATAGTGGCAATGATTTTTGGCATTTTATCGCTGCTTTTCGGTCCGTTGTTGGGGATAGTGGCCATCGTGCTTGCCCAATCCAGTAAAAAAGAAACCGGCGGCGTAATGACCACCTACGCTAAGGTAGGCTTTTATATTGGCTTGGTAGAGGTAATTTTAGGCGCCATTGCCGTTGCCTTGGTCTTTTTGTACGTATTTGTTTTCTCTTTGTTTTTATTCTAAATTTTATCACCCAATTCAGGAGCTGTGGCTATGAAGCGTTCCATTCCGTTATGCGTATTGTTGTTTTTTGTTACCTTTGGCCTATACGGCTTATATTGGCAGGCCCACCTGCACGAGGAGTTAAATCGGCGGGCAGGGCGCAAAAAGTATATCCCGGGTGGCCGCGCGGTGCTGCTTACCCTGATTACGGTGGGGCTGTACGGCATCTTTTGGGCCTATAAAATGGGGCAGCTGGTTGACCAAATCAAAACCAAAAAAGGCTATTGGTCGCAAAATACCGGCACCCAGTATTTGATTTTGGCCTTGTTCGGCTTTCAAATCTTTAATTTATGCGCGGTGCAGGATGCGCTAAACACCTACCATTTTGACGATGAAGATTAAAAAACACCCCGAAAGTTGCTCTCATAAGGAAGTTTATATGGGTTGTAAATTAGCTCCATAGCAAACAAAAACACCACCGACTGATGGCGTGATATCCTTAACGGATATTACGCCAACTCTATTCGCCTTGCGCGAGTTATATTGCTACGCAGTGATATTCGGCTTTCAGCCGAGTGTTATTTGCTTTGCAAGTTTACAGGCGAATATAATATCACTTTCGCAAAGCGAAAATATCACGCTGACTTTAGTCAGCATATCACT